>WLCU01000051.1 GCA_009705165.1 Actinomycetota bacterium
AACGCCTGCATGTCTCACCTATAACTTTGGGAGATTATGGAGCGGTGGCTTGTGCTATACAACCTGATCTTTTTACTACCGAAATCTTCGATGTTGTCGTTGATACTTCGCAAGGACCTGCACGTGGTCAAACAATTTGCGATCGCCGAGCACCTTTCTTAAAAGCGCTAGAACCACTAGATCTTGTTGATTCGGCATCTGTTCGCGTAGTGCTTGATTTAGATGTCGAAGCGGTTCAGCAGCTTTGGTTTAAAACCATTGATAAAGGCTGGTCATAGACCGATCGGATGCCACACAGTCTTGTTTTCTAAGAATGCAAGTATGCGACCTGGATCTGCAGATTTAAAACTATAGATTCGCTTGAGGTTTTCTGCCCCTGCAGTTCGAATATCTGCGTGGGATTTAACCGCTAAGCCAGAAATATCTAAGCCATCTATATCCATATGCGAAGCCATCCACGGTGCAATTTCATCTTTTTTACCCGTCAAAATATTTACTACACCGGCCGGAACATCACTAGTTGCTAGAACTTCAGCAAATGACATTGCCGACAGAGGAGCTTTAGTACTTGCCAACACAACAACTGTGTTGCCCCCAACAATTATCGGTGCAATAACATCAATCAGACCTAACAGTGATGGGGTTTCTGGTGCAATTGCGGCAATGACACCCATGCTTTCAGGAATTGTGAAGTTGTAATAAGGACCAGCAACTGGATTTAGGGCCCCCGAGAGAGAAGAGATTTTATCGCTCCACCCCGCATACCAAACCAGGCGATCAACAGAATCAGTTACTTCCTTGTCAGCTTTAGTTTTAGTCACTCCGGTGACAACCATAATTTCATCAACAAATTGAGCACGACGACCTTCGAGCATTTCGGCAATACGGTAGAGAATTTGCCCCTTGTTGTATGCAGTTGCTTTGTTCCATCCAGCTTGTGCGGCACGTGCAGCTACGACAGCATCCTTTAAATCTTTGCGTGATGCCAAACATGGATTTGCAATGAAACTGCCCTTTGAACTTTTAACTTCATACGTACGACCTGATTCAGTACGTGGGAAAGCTCCATTAATAAATAACTTGTATGTCTTTTTGACATCGATGCGATTACTCATGTGAGACCCCCTTCAAATATGCACTTAAACCATGGCGCCCGCCTTCGCGTCCCCAACCTGATTCTTTATAGCCACCAAATGGTGATGTTGGATCAAATTTATTAAATGTATTCGCCCAGATGACACCTGCGCGAAGTTGCTGTGATGCCCACAAAACCTTAGAACCTTTCTCACTCCAAATGCCTGCAGATAGACCAAAAGGCGTGTTATTTGCCTTATCTATCCCCTCTTGTGGCGTTCTAAAAGTAAGAACAGAAAGCACAGGACCAAAGATTTCTTCACGTGCAATGCGGTGAGACTGAGTGACTCCGGTAAATAATGTTGGGGCGAACCAGAAACCCTTTCCTGGAAGTTCACATGGCGCACTCCAACGTTCTGCGCCTTCTAAATCACCAGCTGCACTTAGTTCACGGATCTTAAGTAGTTGCTCATGGCTATTAATTGCACCTAAATCTGTGTTTTTATCCATGGGATCACCAACACGAATCTTTGCCATACGCGTTTTAAGTTTGCTCAATACTTCCTCGGCTACATTTTCTTGTAGAAGTAAGCGTGAACCTGCACAGCAAACATGGCCTTGGTTGAAGAAAATTCCATTTACTATGCCTTCAACTGCTTCGTCGATGGCAGCATCTTCAAAGACAATATTTGCAGCCTTTCCACCAAGTTCAAGTGTGATGCTCTTTTTTGTTGGCGCAACTGCACGGGCGATAATTTTTCCGACTTCGGTTGATCCAGTGAATGCAATTTTGTCGATTCCAGGATGATTAACAATGAGGGCACCTGTCGAACCGTCTCCTGTGACAATATTTACCACTCCGGCAGGAAGTTCGGCTTGCTGGCAAACTTCTGCAAATAAAAGCGCAGTGAGTGATGTTGTTTCTGCAGGTTTTAATACAACGGTATTTCCCGCAGCTAATGCAGGTGCAACTTTCCAGGCCAGCATCAATAGCGGGAAGTTCCAAGGGATTATCTGACCTGCAACACCATGTGGCTTAGTAGAGGTTCCAAGACCTGCAAACTCTAATTTATCTGCCCAACCTGCATGATAGAAAAAGTGGGCAGCTGCAAGTGGAACATCAACATCACGAGATTCTCTGATCGGCTTTCCGTTATCGAGAGTTTCAAGAACCGCAAACTCGCGCGCACGTTCCTGCATAATGCGTGCGATACGGAAAAGATACTTTCCACGCTCTTTTCCACTCATTTTTGACCAAGTGGTTACGTAAGCCTTTCGGGCAGATTTAACTGCCGCATCGACATCTGATTTGGAACCCAGTGCAATGGCCGACAGAGTCTCCTCAGTAGCCGGATTAATTGTGGGGAAGTGTTTAGTGCCAGCAACAAACTTTCCACCGATGAAATGGCCATATTTTGGTTTAATTGAAACGACCGCGCGCGACTCAGGAGCTGGCGCATATTCAAAGCTCAATTTATCCTCCATTAGTCGATCGTTACGTACTGAGGGCTAGCGTAGTAGCCATCATCCATTTTCATGCGTTGCATTAATAAATCATTTAAGAGCGCACTGGCACCGATGCGAAATAGCGATGGGGTAAGCCATTCTGGACCGGCAGTTTCATTTACCAGGACTAACTGCTTTATCGCATCTTTGGTATTTCGAATTCCACCGGCAGGCTTTACGCCAATTCGCACGTTAGTCATCGAATAAAAATCACGTACCGCTTCAAGCATAACCAAGACGACAGGCGCAGTTGCAGCTGGTGCGACTTTGCCCGTTGAAGTTTTAATAAAATGTGCACCTGCTGCCATAGCTAAAAATGAGGCCTTACGCACATTGTCATATGTAACTAGTTCGCCCGTTTCAAAAATAACTTTTAAATGAGCCTTCGTACCGCAGATTTCGCGGATTTTAACAATCTCATCAAATACTTCGATGTATCTACCTTGGAGAAATGCTCCTCGATCAATAACCATATCGATTTCAGAGGCACCGGCATCGATTGCATCTTGAGTATCTTGGATTTTAACTGCCATAGATGCTCGCCCCGATGGAAAAGCAGTTGAAACTGCAGCAACTCCCACATGTTGGCCACCGATTAAATCTAAATGCGTGCGCGCAATTGAGACCATGTCGTTATAAACGCAAACTGCGCCAACACTAGGAACGGTTAAATCTGTTGGATCTGGACGCACCGCTTTAGTACATAGCGCTTTAACTTTTCCAGGAGTATCTGCGCCTTCTAGCGTTGTCAGATCTACCATCGTGATTGCGGTGTCTATTGCCCATCGCTTTGATGTCGTCTTAATGCTTCGAGTTGCAAGCATGGCCGCGCGTGCATCAGCGCCAACTTGGTCGACTCCAGAAAGTGCACCCAAATATTTCTTAAGAGAAGCTTCAGTGCCATCTACTAAGCCATAGAAGTTCACGATAACAATTCCTTAAGTGGGGTGCGAAGCTGATCTAGTACTAGCTGGGCTGCTTTTGAATCCTGTGCAATTGCTTCAATGTAACACTTCATCTTTGCTTCCGTGCCACTTGGACGGATGATGATTCGAATTGCGCCATCGAGCCATATACGCAAGCCATCAGTTGGTGGCAAACCGTCGACAGGTTTTGATAAATCATCGATTGAAGTAACTGCGCGTCCTGCGATATTAGTTGGTGGGTTATTTCGTAGATTTCCCATGATCTGGCCAACTTGAGATAAGTCAGTCAAGCGAATTGAAATTTGCTCGGTGGCATGGAAGCCATGTCTTTCCCAAACCTGATCAAGCAGGTCAAGAATTGTTTTATTCTGCGCTGCTAAATCAGTTGCGATTTGTGCCAACTTAATCGCAGCAGATATTCCATCTTTATCATTTACCGTGATCGCATCAACGGCGTAACCCAATGCTTCTTCGTAACCAAAAGTCAGACCATCAATTTTTGCTAACCACTTAAAGCCAGTGAGCGTTTCCTTAAAATCAAGTTTGTAATGAGCAGCAATTTTGCTCAAGATAGATGAAGAAACTATGGAGTTAGCAAGAATCCCGCTACTTGTTTCGCGAGCGATAGTTTCACCTAAAACTACGCCTAACTCATCTCCGCGTAGCATTCTCCACCCTGTGGCTGGATCCTTTACAGCTGCAGCACATCTATCTGCATCTGGATCATTTGCAATGACAAGATCTGCATCAAAATTCCGAGCTGTTTCCAGAGCTAGGTCAATGGCTCCAGGTTCTTCCGGATTTGGGAAAGCAACGGTTGGAAAATCTGGGTCGGGTTTTGCTTGTGAATCAACTAAAATTGGTTGAGGGAAACCAGCTTTGTGAAATACATGTTGCAAAGTTTCGGTCCCAACACCATGCATAGCGGTATAAACAATTTTTAGGTTTCCCGGCCGCTTAGCCAAGCCAGCGGTAATGCTTACGTATTTATGGATTACTTCTTCACCAAGAACAGTCCATTCGGTTCCACGAGGTTGTGACTTTAGTGAAGTAATTACATCGATTTTGGCGGCAATAGCTTCATCCGTCGGTGAAACTATCTGTGAACCTCGGTAATGAATTCCATCAACTGTTCCACCTAAATAAACCTTGTAGCCGTTATCTTGAGGGGGATTGTGACTTGCTGTCACCATAATCCCAACATCACATTGAAGTTCATTTGTTGCAAAAGCTAGCACCGGTGTTGGCAACGGACGAGGTAAAACATAAACCGTCATTCCAGCACCGCTCATAATTTCTGCAGTTTCGAAAGTAAAATCCTCAGAGCCATAACGTGCATCGCGTCCAATAACAACGCTAGTTAAATTTCTTTCCTTCATATATGCAGCGATTCCTGCAGCTGCACGCCCAACAACTGCTCGGTTCATTCCAGAAGGGCCAGGTCTAATTGGTCCCCGTAGTCCAGCGGTTCCAAATTGTAGAAAACCTGAAAAAGAAGTTCGAAGTTCTACTTCATTGTTGGTATCTAGCCACAGTTGTAATTGGGCAGCAGTCTTTGGATCCGGATCATCTGCAATCCATGTAGAAACTTCTTGGCTTAGATCCATGTGCTTAGAATAACTTTGGAATTACCCCTTTGAGAAGAGCGCCCATTCGACTTGCAGCGGCCTTTCCAGCGGCAATAACTTCTTCGTGGTTAAGTTTTTCACCTGTAACGCCAGCGGCGGCATTAGTAACAAGTGAGATGCCCAAAACTTCGGCACCTAATGCATGTGCGGCAATTGCTTCTGGAACTGTAGACATACCAACTAAATCTGCTCCCATTGTTCGCATCATTAAAATTTCTGCAGGTGTTTCATACGTTGGCCCACGCCAATGAACATAGACACCTTCTTGAAGGCTTGCATCTTCCTTCTTAACAATTTCACGGATTCGCTTACTGTAAAGATCGGTTAGATCAACAAATGTGGCGCCAGATAACGGTGAAACTGCAGTCAATGAAATGTGATCTCGAATCAAAACTGGTTGGCCAACGGTGTAACTCTTATTAATTCCACCACAAGCATTTGTAAGAATTACAATTTTGCATCCAGCTTTAACTGCGGTTCGGACGCTATGAACGACGGGCTCGATTCCTTTTCCTTCATAGAGATGCGTACGACCAAGAAATACCAAAGCACGGATGGACTTGCCCTCTGCTTCGATCACATATGAACGGACTTTGCCTGAGTGGCCTTCAACGGTTGGTGGCAGAAAGCCAGTTATTTCTTCGGCGTTGCACTCATAAGCAGGAGCACCAAGTGCATCAACTGCACTTACCCAACCAGATCCCATAACCAAAGCAACATCATGTACGGCAACGCCGGTTCGCTCTGAGATTTCTTTACCCGCGGCTGCTGCGGCGGCTAATGGATCTGAATAGAGAAGTTCGCTATTTGTCATGCGTCAATGATGTCACAAAGTGTGGTTCCACTCGAGACTGTGTTTCCAATTACTGCAGTTAAGTTGGTGATTACACCAGCTTTATGCGCCATCAAAGGCTGCTCCATCTTCATGGCTTCCAAGACAATTACTAAATCGCCAATTTCTACAACATCACCTTCATTAACGGCAATCTTTACAACTGTTCCCTGCATCGGGCTGGCCAATGAAGCACCACCAGAACCACCGGCCATCGATTGCTTTGCGCGGTGGCGCTTAACAACAGGCTTAGGTGCATGAACCAGAATTTCAAATCGCTTACCGTTGACTTCAGTTACTAAATACTCAGGTGCCATATGTGTTTCAAGTGGAATTGCAGCTGCTTGATATGCAGAAATCTGATTATTAAATTCATTTTCAATATAACTCGTATAAACCTTGAAATCTTGGGTATATGACGGGTCTTCAAGAATCGCGCGGTGAAAAGGAAGCGCAGTTGCTAAACCTTCAACGATAAATTCTGCAAGCGCTCGTCGAGCGCGCTCAATTGCTTGCTCGCGAGTTGCCCCAGTAACAATTAATTTTGCTAGCAGTGAGTCAAAGTTTCCACCGATTGTGTCGCCATTTTTAAAGCCTGCATCTACTCGCACCCCAGGACCTGTTGGAATTACCCAATCAGTGATTCGACCTGGAGCTGGCAAGAATGATCGGCCTGGATCTTCTCCGTTGATTCGGAACTCAATGGAGTGCCCGCGAATAATTGGATCATCAAATCCCAGTGATTCACCCATTGCAATTCGAAACTGCTCGCGAACTAAATCAATGCCTGTAACTTCTTCACTAACAGGGTGTTCAACTTGCAGGCGAGTATTAACTTCTAGAAAAGAAATTGTGCCATCAAGGCCGACTAAGAATTCGCACGTTCCAGCACCTATGTAGCCTGCTTCTTTCATTATTGCTTTACTTGAACGATAAAGCTCGGCATTTTGTTCAGGAGTTAGAAAAGGAGCGGGTGCTTCTTCTACTAATTTTTGATGGCGACGCTGAAG
>WLCU01000052.1 GCA_009705165.1 Actinomycetota bacterium
TGAGGTGCCTTGAAGTAATCAGTCCACAGCACCCATAGGTGCTCCTTAACCTGATGTGAGCGCTCTTCCTTGATCGCCACTGAACGTGAACGGAAATCTGCATCTGTATTAGCTGCGTACTTTTCCATGCAAGCCTTTACAGATAGCGCTTCAATCTTTGCTTGCGCTGGATCGTAAACTCCACATGGAAGATCGCAGTGTGCGTAGACAGTTGTCTTTGCTGCAAACATCTTTTCTCCTCATTTATATCTATAGAAATGACTCGTGCCGTAGCACGCAGTTCGCATCGACTGAAGGAACTACAAGTGCGAGACTACCGCCCGTGAGCAAATTTGGCACAGTCAAGGTCTCGGGCAACTCCATGCTTCCCGCATACCGAGATGGGGATTCGCTATTCGTCAGTTGGGTTGATGGCGCAAGCGCACTAAGTGCGGTTGGAAAATCAATCATCGGAAAGGCTGTTGTGATCGAGCGCGAAGAGCGCCCTGGAATTTTTCTAGTAAAGCGGGTTAAGAACTTTCAGGACGGTAATTATTGGGTTGAAGGCGATGGACCTGGAAGTACCGATTCACGTACCTGGGGTTGGGTTAAGCCAGATGAAATTATTGGTGTTGTTTTATTTCGTTACAAGAAAGCAAAGCCCTTAGTTAGCGAGTAAACGCTTCGAGCATTAATGCTTTTTGTTCATCTTCATGTAAATGATGATTTCCAGTTGCAGGTGATGCAGTTGCTCGGCGTGAAACGCGACGCAAAACCCGTGAACCAAAACCATGACCTCCATGTTGTTCGGATGTGCGCAAAGCAATGTGCGACCAAGGACCTTGGTTGGCGGGCTCATCTTGTACCCACAGTAAGTTTGCGTTCGGATGTTTGTTAGCTTCTGCAACCATTTCATCAATTGGAAGTGGGTAAAGAAGTTCAACGCGAACTATTGCAGTAGAACTTTCGCCTAACTTAGTCCGCTCTGCAACTAGATCGTGATAGACCTTTCCAGAACAGAAAATTACACGAGAAGCATTCGTTACCGAATCATCACCAATTACTGGTTGGAAATATCCGCTCGTAAAATCACTCAATGCAGAAGCTGCAGCTTTAAGGCGCAACATTGATTTCGGAGTAAAGACAATCATTGGGCGGCGGGCAGGATTTTTTGCGTGCCAGCGCAATAAGTGGAAATACGAGGCAGGAGAAGATGGTTGTGCAACAGTCATGTTCTGTTCTGCGCAAAGTTGCAAATAACGCTCAATGCGAGCAGATGAATGATCTGGACCTTGTCCTTCATAGCCATGAGGTAATAGCAACGCTACAGATGAACGCTCACCCCACTTTTGAAGTGCGGAGGAAACGAACTCATCGATAATTGTTTGAGCACCATTGGCGAAATCACCGAACTGGCCTTCCCAAAGAACTAAAGCTTCTTCGCGTTCGACGCTATAGCCATATTCAAAGCCCATTGCGGCATATTCGCTGAGCAAGGAGTCGACCACAAAGAATTGATTTTCATCTGAAATTAGGGCGCGAAGCGGTGTCCACTCATTGCCATTTTCTTTATCAATAATTACTGCGTGGCGATTAGAGAAAGTTCCACGGCGTGCATCTTGACCAGCAAGTCGAATAGGTCGGCCTTCTTTTAAGAGTGAACCAAATGCCAACATTTCTCCAGTAGACCAATCAATAGTTGCATCATTTAAAGATTCAACACGTTTGGTTAACTGCGGCAAAAGCTTTGGATGAACACTGAAACCTTCTGGAATTGCAGTCTGTGTTGCTGCAATTTCTAGCGCCAAGCTTTCAGGGATTGAAGTAACAATTTCATTAGCTTCAGGTGCGACAGGTGCTTTAAAGTTTGGATCAGTTTCTGTGTGCAAGTTATTTACAGCTGCAAAAACCGCTTCAAGTTGGGATTGATAATCACGAGCAACACCTTCGGCCTCTTCTGGTGTTATGTCACCACGGCCAATTAGAGCTTCAGTATAAAGATGGCGAGTTGAACGCTTCGCATCAATTAACTTGTACATCATTGGTTGAGTAAAACTTGGCTCGTCACCTTCATTGTGGCCACGTCGGCGGTAACAAACTAAATCAATAACAACATCCTTATTAAATGCTTGGCGATATTCAAAAGCTAACCGTGCAACGCGAACACAAGCCTCTGGATCATCTCCATTTACATGAAATACCGGTGCCTGAATTATCTTCGCGTAATCTGTTGAATAACGTGATGAACGTGATGCATGTGGTGAAGTTGTAAAACCAACTTGGTTATTAATAACAATGTGAACCGTTCCGCCTGTGCGATATCCGGCAAGTTGGGACATCTGAAGAACTTCGGCATTAACGCCTTGGCCGGCAAATGAAGCATCACCATGCATCAAAATTGGGAGTACTGAATAAGCGTTTTTCACGTTGTGGCGATCCTGCTTGGCGCGGACGATGCCTTCAAGCACGGGGTTAACTGCTTCTAAGTGTGATGGGTTTGCAGCTAAGTAAATCTTTGTTGTTGCACCCGAATTAGCAGTGAAAATTCCTTCGGTTCCTAAGTGGTACTTAACGTCACCAGAACCTTGAACTTGATTTTCTGCATAATGTCCTTGGAACTCTTGGAAGATTTGACCGGCAGATTTACCTGCGATATTTGCAAGAACATTGAGACGTCCACGGTGTGGCATACCTATGCAGACTTCATCCAAACCACGTTCGGCGGCAGAAGAAATAACTGCGTCAAGAATTGGAATTACAGATTCGCCACCTTCAAGAGAGAAGCGCTTTTGCCCCACGAACTTGGTCTGCAAGAAATTTTCAAAAGCTTCTGCGCTGTTGAGCTTGTGCAAAATACGTAAATGCTCTTCACGTGGGAAAACTTGAGCACCAACTTCTACGCGCTCTTGTATCCATTTACGCTCTTCTGGATTTTCGATGTACATGTATTCAACGCCAACATTGCGGCAGTATGAATCGCGCAGAATTCCAAGAATCTGGCGTAGCAACATGAACTTTTCGCCGCCAAATCCACCAGTAGCGAATTCGCGATCAAGATCCCACAAAGTAAGTCCGTGGTTCATGACATCTAAATCAGGGTGTGAACGCTGTTTGTATTCCAGTGGATCAATATCTGCCATCAAGTGGCCATTGGTTCGATACGCGTGGATTAACTGTTGAATTCGTGCGGTCTTATCAATTTCTTCGTCGTGTACGAACTCTTTGTCCGCTGCCCAACGAATTGGTTCGTAAGGAATATGAAGAGCTGCAAAGATTTCTTCGTAGAAACCTTCAGCACCTAATAAATATTCATGCATGCGGCGCAAGAAATCACCTGAAGTTGCGCCTTGAATAATTCGGTGGTCATACGTACTTGTAAGCGTTACAACCTTGCTAATCGCAAGGCGGGCTAATGTTTCTTCACTAGATCCAGCGAACTCGGCAGGATAATCGAGTGCACCAACGCCCAGAATTAGGCCTTGTCCTTGAACAAGGCGTGGAACAGAGTGAACGGTTCCGATTGTTCCTGGATTTGTGATTGACATTGTGGTGCCAGCAAAATCTTCAACGGTAAGTGATCCGCCACGTGCTTTTTTAATTACTTCTTCGTAAGCCTTCCAGAACTGTGCGAAATCTAAAGATTCACAGCCCTTAACCGAAGGAACCAGAAGCTGGCGAGTTCCATCTGGTTTTGCTAAATCGATAGCAATACCAAGGTTTATATGTTCAGGCTTTCCAATCGCTGGTTTGCCATCTAGTTCGCCGAAGAATGCATTCATCTCTGGCATTGCTCGAACAGCTTTGATCATTGCATAGGCGATGATGTGAGTAAAGGAAACTTTTCCACCACGTGCGCGCTTCATATGATTGTTAATAACTATTCGGTTATCAATCATTAATTTTGCAGGTACAGCGCGAACTGATGTTGCAGTTGGTACAGAAAGTGAGGCTTCCATACTTTGTACGACGCGGGCAGAAACTCCACGAATAACTTCAAGAGTTGATGCGCTTGGGGTAATTAATACTGGTGCTGGTTTAACAACTGGATCTGCAGGAGTTGGTTGAACTGTTGCAGTTTCCCGAACCACTGGCTGCACATGTTGAACAGGTGTAGGTGCTACCGAAGCTTGCACTTGCTGTTCGACAATAGGTGCAACGGCTTCATTCTTTAATTGCGCTTTTGGAACAGGAGGGACACCTTTTGAAACAGGTGTTGCTGAAGAAGCAGCTGCGGGAGTTCCAGGTTTATTGTTTTTAAAATATTCAATCCATGCAGGGTCTACGGAAGAAGGATCCTGCAGATATTGCTCGTACATTTCATCGACGAGCCAATCATTTGCACCAAAATCCTGTGCCGACACTGGCGAACTCCTTCTTGGCGTTATTTGCCCCAAGCCTATAGCCAGGAGCGTTAATGCTAAAAACTAAATGCGCTGGCTCAAGCGCGAGATAGGCCACATCAGGGCCAGATTGGCAGCTATCACTCAGGGATAGCGCGGATTGCCATGACGGCAGTAACTAACGATATGAGTAACAGTGGCACTGCCACGATGTAGAGACCTGCTCCAAATTGATATTTAGAAACGCCAATTGCTATTAAATTCGCAAGTAGCGCTGGTGCCCGGCCAAAATATTTCCCGCGTCGAAAACCTGCAGCTGCTGCATACAAACCTGCAGATCCAAGGGCCACAAAAATTAGAACGCCAAGTAGCGGCAAAATCTCAAAGTTTTCGGCGGTGACCGCCAAGTAAATTAACCAAATTCCAATCGATCCAACAACTACTGATTCGATAGTCAATAGGGTTGCCAGTATTGCCCGGACCTTAGCCGCCTTGGCAGGATCATTATTCATGGAAGAGAGATTAACTCATCGTGGGCAGAAAAACTCTCTCTTTACCCATGATGGAATCCATGATTCGCAGACACACTTATCAGCGCCTAGCTATTTTTATGAATTACTAAAACAGGAGATAGCTACAAGCCGGCGAACCGGGGTTACATTTTCACTCATCCGATTGACCTTTAACAAGATAAATCAATCTGACTCGGGAGTTGATAGTAAAATTGAATCTGTTGATGTACTCAAATTTTCTGAAGCGCTTAAAGATTTAACGCGCAAGCAAGATTGTGTTGCGCGATTAGGGATAAATGAGTGTGTCATTCTGGTTAAGGAAAGTAAAAGTAATGTCGAAAATCTTCTTACTCGATTGGCCACCTCTCAGGAGTTGACTGTGGAAAACACCTTACAAATCTCTGCCACAACCGTGGAGTTAGCAGATGGAGAGAAAGCCTTAGCGCTTTTGAATCGATTAGATTTAGTTCTTCCGCATTCTGATTAAAAAACTCAATCAATCAAGGGCGAACTCGGCCACACATAGTTATCCACCTGCATTTGCATCCAATACTTAATTTGTCGGCCAGCCTCTTACATTGCCCAACATGGAGCTAGATCTAGATATAACTTTTGGCGCAATTGCGCCTTTTATGAGCGATCCCACTATTGAAGAAATCTGGATCAACTCGCCAGAGCGCATTTTTATCGCTCGCGCTGGCAAGAGTGAACTCACCAATCTCTTATTAACTTCTGAAGAGGTAAGAAACATCGTTGAACGAGCATTGATGTGGGGAGGGCGAAGGCTGGACCTCTCGCATCCGTTCGTAGACGCACGACTTCCTGATGGAAGCCGCCTTCACGTTGCAATTCCTGAGATCACTGCCCAGCACTGGGCGGTGAATATCCGTAAACATTTAATGCGCAGCATGTCACTTAATGACTTAGTAAATCGTAGAGTTATGAGTCCGCAAATTGGAAAGGCACTTACGTATTCCGTACAGGCTGGTTTAAATATTCTGGTCAGCGGAGGCACACAAGCCGGTAAGACCACGTTGCTCAATGCTTTAGCAGGAGCAATTCCAAGAACTGAAAGACTTGTCACGATTGAAGAAGTCTTTGAACTATCGCCACAACTTCCTGATGTCGTGCAGCTGCAAACTAGGAGCGCCAACTTGCAAGGCGAAGGTGAAATTCCACTTCGTCGATTGATTAAGGAATCTCTTCGAATGAGGCCTTCTCGAATAATTGTTGGTGAGGTACGAGAAGCAGAGGCTCTGGATTTGTTGATAGCGCTGAACTCAGGCTTACCTGGAATGGGAACGCTTCATGCTAACTCACCTCGAGATGCAATTATTAAACTACAAACTTTGCCTTTGCTTGCTGGAGAGAATATTTCGCACAAATTTATTGCACCAACAGTTGCATCTGCAATTGATTTAATCGTTCACGTAAGCCTTGACTCTCAAGGATTTCGTCGAATAAAGGAGGTGGCCGCACTCACCGGTCGATACGAAAACGATCGGGCTGAAGTTGAAACCCTGTGGCTTTGGAACGGGAATGAGTACGAACGAGGGATTGGTGCACCGCCTCATCCAGATAAATTCATGGCAATTGGTGCACCGCTCACACAGTGGTGGTCTGGATGAAAATTCAAAATGTTTTAATCAAGAGATCTTCTGCCGTGACCCTAGCAATCGCATGTATTGCAACAGCCTTAGTGCTTCTTGCAACAGGTTCAGTAACTATTGCGGCGGCTTTTGGAGCTCTCACAGGTGGTGCAACTTTTGTTACACAGAAAAACAAATCAACTCATAATCAAGCAGATTTAATCGCGGCTTGGCCAGAGGTTATTGATCACCTAATGTCTGGAATTCAGGCAGGACTCTCACTTTCAGAATCTCTTGTTGGTCTAGCTACACGCGGGCCCGAAATTTTGCGGCCAGCTTTCACGAAATTTCGAACATCCTTGTATAGAGATGGAGATCTTGGAACTGCGATTGAAGAGATTAAGACGTTATTTAATAACCACGGCAGTGATCAGATTTTCGAAGCGCTCCTGATTTCAAAAGCACTCGGCGGAA
>WLCU01000053.1 GCA_009705165.1 Actinomycetota bacterium
CTTGCTTCAATTGGTGGATATACCGAAAGAGATCTGCCATATGCGCTAGATCTTGAAAATAAATGTGTTCGCCTTGCTTCTTCTGGTGCTTGTCTGCAGTACGCAACAAGAAGCGCCGTGACTTTGTGGGCAGAAACTTTCCTGGCTTTCTTAAAAGACAAAACTGGAAGAACTCCGTTTCTCTATTCTTATTCAAGTTTTCTTGAAGGCTCCATGAATAAGAGTAAAGAACTTGCGCAGTATCCGTTGTGGCTTGCTCAGTATGCAATTGACCCATTTAATCCAATTAATGCTCCTGGCCTAAAAGTTGGTGGGTGCTACGTACATTCATGGACCGGCACCAACTGCGATTCTCAGTGGACTATTTGGCAGTACACATCATGCGGAATTGCGCCTAAATACGGTGTGCCCGGAACTCGCCTTGATCTAAATATTTTCAGAGGAACAGCCGCAGATTTTCTCAACCTTGCCAAAGGTAGTTGGACTCCACAGCTAACAGATTTAATGCCAATTAACGAACCAACCCAACTAACAATTAATGAATTTAGCGCTACAACCACTAATAAGTTGGTGACATTTAATGTCTCAGTTATAAGGCCAGATTCAACGCCAGTTGTCACCGGCGCAGTCAAATTGGTATTTGATCCATTAACCACTCCTGCGATTCGACCAACTCAAACGGTACTTCGGGCAACAAGTGGTGAATGGACTTTGGCAATTAAAGGTTTGGCGGCAGGTGATTATTTGGGCAAGATTGTTTATACCGATGTCTCAAAGACGCATGCACAAAGCACACAACCTGTTGCATTTACTGTTACTCAAGGCGTAATTCCCACGCCAACACCGTCACCAACTAAAACAGCAACACCAAAACCTGCCGTTGATGGATGCGCAAAGCAGATTAAGAATTAATACTTTCATCTTCATTGACTTCAAGTAATTGATCTAGCGCTTCAAGTTCGCGATCAACTAACTCTTCATATGCCAAAACAGAGGCCTTGCGTTCTTTGGTGCTCCAGCCAAGAACTGGCCCGATAATTGTTGACACAGCTTCAGCTAAATGTACGCCGTGATCTTGTGCTTCAAATGCAATTCGTGTGCGCCTTGAAATAACGTCATCGACGGTTCTGGCACCTTCGTGGCTTGCTGCATAATGGATTTCAGCTTTGATATACGTTAATTCAGGATCTATTTTCGCAGCTAACTTTGGATTATCTATTATTAAATCAAGGATTTCACTAATCATTGAGCCATAGCGATTGAGTAAATGTGTAATAGTCTGCGAATCTAAACCTGAGGTTTCGGCTAAGCGTTCAACCTGCTGCACCAAAGCAAAATATCCATCAGCACCAACAAGTGGAAGTTTTTCAGTTACAGACTCTGGCTTGATGGCGCGAAGTTCGATTACTGCGCGATCAATAACATCTTTAGCCATGACGCGATATGTGGTGTATTTACCTCCGGCAACGCTTACAAAACCCGCCGCTGGGCGATCAACTGTATGCTCGCGAGAAAGCTTGGTCGTAGATGAATTCTTATTATTAGCTACTAATGGTCGCAGCCCAGCATAAACACCAATAATTTGGTCTACTGAAATCTTAGGAGTTAATACACGATTTGCTTGATCTAGTATGTACTGAACATCTTCGCGGCTTGCAAATGGTTCGGCACGATCGCCCGTATACGGGGTATCCGTAGTTCCGACAATCCATTTATCGGCCCATGGAATTAAGAACAGCACTGACACTGGAGTTTTTAGAATTATTCCTGCATTAGATTTAATCGCAGACCCTGGCAAAACGATATGAACACCTTTACTCATAGTTACGCCATAACCAGGTTTTAAATCAAAGTTTGCATGAAGTTCATCGCTCCAAATACCTGCACACATTACTGTTGCAGTTGCCGTGATGTTAATTATTTTCCCTGACACTAAGTCTTTTGCCTTAACGCCTACAATTCGCTTTCCTTCGCGCAAAAGAGATTGAGCACTAACGCGTGTGGCAATCACCGCTCCGTGGCGAGCGGCAGTACGAGCAATTGTCATTGTATGTCGAGCATCGTCAACTTGGGCATCAAAATACTTAATCGCACCGGTAATTAAATCTGGGCGCAAAGAAGGCGCAATTTCGTTGATTTGTTTTTGGCCAATGTGTTTGTGCCAAGGCAGTGCTCGCTGAAACCCGCGAAGTGCGTCATAAAGGGCAAGGCCAGCTCCGACGTAAGTTCGTTCCTTGAATTTTTCTGTTAAAGGAAATAGAAAACCAACTGGTTTAACTAAATGTGGAGAAAGTGAAGAAACCATTAATTCGCGCTCATGTAGCGCTTCGCGAACCAATTTAAAATCATATTGTTCTAGGTATCTAAGGCCACCGTGAATCAATTTACTTGATCGACTTGATGTGCCAGCGGCTAAATCCTGTGATTCGATTAGCGCAACTTTTAAACCTCTAGATGCCGCGTCAAGTGCCGCGCCTACACCCGTAACTCCCCCGCCAATAACTAAGACGTCAAAGCTTTCAGTTGATAATAGAGAGATGGCTTCATCACGTTGGTCGGGATTGAGCTGTGACGAGAACATAAGCGTTGCATCTCCATTGCATCTGGGTAGAGTAAGCCTAACTTAAATGTGAAAGGTTTTCACGACGTGAGATTCATCGGCAGTTTGGATCAAGGAACTTCTAGCACTCGTTTCATGATTTTTGATCATTCTGGAAAAGTTGTAGGCCAACACCAACTAGAACATCGCCAGATTTTGCCAAAAGCGGGCTGGGTAGAACACGATGCTGCTGAAATTTGGGAGCGGGCTAAGGAAGTTATAACGGGTGCGCTCAAGCAGGCCGATATTTTAGGTTCTGATTTAGCTGCAATTGGAATTACAAACCAACGTGAGACCACAGTTGTTTGGGATGTGACTACTGGCCAGCCCTTAAGTAATGCCATTGTGTGGCAAGACACAAGGACTACAGAGTTCCTTGCTGGTTTATCTGAGTCAGATAAAGAAAAAATAAGATTTAAAACCGGCTTAACAATTGCGCCCTATTTTTCTGGCAGCAAAATTAACTGGTTACTGAATAATGTTTCGGCGGCAAGCGGTGAGAATGTTCGCTTTGGCACAATCGATTCTTGGTTGCTCTGGAACTTATCAGGTGGAGTACAAGGTGGTGTTCTTGCAACCGATGTAACCAATGCAAGCCGAACGCTATTAATGAACTTAGAAACTCTTGATTGGGACGAAGAACTACTTGAAATCTTCGGAGTATCAAGAAGCGCACTACCGGAAATTAAATCTTCATCTCAAATTTATGCAACTACCGATCCGCATGGCCCCTTTGGAACTGCCATCCCGATTGCGGGAATCTTAGGAGACCAACAAGCGGCAATGGTTGGACAAGTCTGCTTCGAGCGAGGCGAATCCAAAACTACCTACGGCACAGGAAATTTTGCATTACTAAATACTGGAACCGATATTGTCAGATCGAAAAATGGTTTGCTTACGACAGTCTGTTTTCAATTTAAAGACCAACCGGCTCGATATGCGCTAGAAGGATCAGTTGCAGTAACTGGTTCGGCCATTCAATGGCTGCGTGATCAGTTAGGAATTATTTCAAACGCTGCTGAAACAGAAAATCTTGCTTCTTCAGTTTCAGACACTGCAGGTGTTTATTTCGTCCCCGCTTTCTCTGGTTTATTCGCACCTTACTGGCGAAGTGATGCACGTGGTGCAATTGTTGGACTCACTCGCGCCGCGACTAAAGCGCATTTGGCACGTGCGGCTTTGGAAGCAATCTGCTATCAAACCCGCGATGTTATGGATGCAATGGTGGCCGATAGCGGAGTACCTATGACAGAAATGCGTGTAGATGGAGGAATCACAGCTAACTCCTTGTGCATGCAGATGCAGGCCGACATTATGGGAATTGATATCACTCGCCCATTAATTGCAGAAACGACTGCGCTAGGCGCGGCATATGCTGCAGGTTTGGCAGTTGGTTTCTGGGCTTCACAAGATGAAGTAAAAAAGCAATGGCAGCTTTCTAGAAAGTGGTCGCCAACTTCAACTGAAGATGTTCGAGATATTGGGTATGCACAGTGGAAGAAAGCTGTTGCTCGAACTTTAGACTGGGTTGATTAAACCTTAGTTACTTCAATCAGAATTGCATTTGCTGGCGCAAGAATCGGTGCAGCAACACCAATAGTTGCTAAAGCTGATCCGGATAATTTAACTCCATCTAACCATTGTGGCGGAGCAATCAACATAAAACGTGGCGCACCAGCTGGATAAACCGCTTTAACCGAATAAGTGGCATTGTGATCTAAATCTGCAAACTTTAGCGCCGCCGGATGTATAGCAACTGTTGGGGTTAATTGAACATAGGCAAATATTGCTTTGCTTTTATCATGAGAAATTACGCCATATAAGTAACCGTGTTCGTCTGGATAATCCATCCGAACAGATTTTCCAGAGTGCAAGAGTCCGCGGTTTTCTTTGTAGTAAGCCGCCCAGGTAGCTAAATGTTTTCTTTCTTCTTCACTTGCCTCAGTAATATCCCATTCGATTCCTGCATGACCAAAAAGCGCAGTTGTTGCACGCATCGAAAGTTCCAAAGTACGTCCCGTTTGGTGACCGTGTGTTGGTCCAATATGTGTGCCAAGTAATTCTGGTGGAATAACTTGCGATGTCCAACGTTGAATTCGTTGACGTTCAAGAGCATCGTTGTTATCACTGGTCCAGAAACGATCCACTAAATCTATAACCCCTAGATCAATTCGTGCACCGCCCGATGCGCACGATTCAATTTCCAAACCGGGATGGCGTTTTTTCAACTCTGCAAATAACTTATATATAGCCTGGGTCTGTCGTCGAACGCCAGCTTTGCCCAAGTGGCCAGCATCTACTAATACTCTGTTGTGATCCCATTTAATGTAAGCAATATTGTGGGCAGATAAAATGGAAGAAGTTTGTTCTAACACATGGTTATAAGCGCCTTCATGTCCAAGATCTAAAACGAGTTGGTGGCGCCATAGTGGTGGCACACGGTCACCTTCATGCAAAATCCATTCTGGGTGCAAGCGATACAAATCAGAGTCGGGATTAACCATTTCGCCTTCAAACCATAATCCGAATTCAATTCCCTTGGCATTGATGTATTCAATGATGGGATTTAAACCGTTAGGCCAGACAGCAGGATCAATAGTCCAGTCACCTAAGCCAGCGTGGTCATCTCTGCGTAAATGGAACCAACCATCATCTAGAACTACACGTTCGATCCCGATTTCTGCAGCTACATCTACTAGCTCTCTAATTTTATTTTCATCGTGTTTAAAATACAACGCTTCCCACATGTTTAATGTCAGTGGCCGAGCTCGTTTCGGATGAACTTCGCGAGCACGCACATGTGCATGAAAAGCTGCACTCACACCATCCAAACCTTTATCTGAATAAACGGCAAACACTATGGGAGCTTGATAAATTTCATTGGGAGCAAGAATTAATTCGCCAGGAAGCAAAAGTTCGCCTGCACCAATTGCTTGTTGTCCATCAAAGCCACGTTCAACTAAGTACTGTGAATTCCCACTCCAGGCAATACTTGTTGCCCATGCTTGTCCGGATTGAAATGTGGTGTGTGAAGTTAGCGCAATATCTGCAATTGAAAAATTGTGTCCACTTCTACCTTCGCGTGAGTCTCGGATCCAAGTTCCTGTTTGAATATCGCGGCGCTGAGGTTGACGCTCATTTGACCAACGACCTGTGAAATCCAACGTTTGATTTGCTTCCTGTGGCAGTGGAAGCCAATTTATAAATTCATTAAGGCAATAATCTGTTGTACCAATGTTTTTAACTCTCGCGCTTTGCTTAAGTACTCCATGGACATCTAAGTCATAAGTAATCAGTACTTCAAGTTCTGCATGAAAATCTCGCAACGTGATCGCACAGTGATTTTCAACATGATGAAAATCGGTGACTTCAAATTTTGTAGACCAGGCCTGGCCATTTCGATGACCAGATAAGGCTGGTCTTCCAAGAAATCCCCTTGCACTCTCACGCATAACACCTGGAAACTGCGGCTCATCCCATGAACTATTTGCAATTGATACTCGGCCTGCCACAGCAACATCGCCGTGGTCTCCAACTAATACCGCACCCCAATGACGAATGACCAAGGCGCCATTTACAACTTCGATGAGCAACGAAGAAGTCGCTGCGCTCAAAATCGCCGATTGTTTAGTCACAAAGGTAGAGTAACGACACTATGGAGCAGAGTAAAAAACTAAGCGCTGGCATAATCCGTAACGACCGCCTTATGGCCGATGGACGCACAATCCGCTACTACGACTCTGCCGGACAAAATCGAAGCGCAAAAGATCTACGCCCCGCCGAAGATCAGCCTTCAATTGGAGAGTTACGGCTTGATCCATTAGTCAACGAGTGGGTTGCTATGGCCGCACATCGACAGGGACGAATTTTCTTGCCGCCTAAAGAGCTCTGCCCACTGTGTCCCACAACTGGTGAACTCTTAACAGAAATACCTGAATCAGATTTTGAAGTCGTTGTCTTTGACAATCGATCGCCTTCGCTACGCCCACCAGTTGGCGATTGGGCATTACCTGATCAAGTTGGTCCCGATACTGATTTGGGCACTTC
>WLCU01000054.1 GCA_009705165.1 Actinomycetota bacterium
GCGATGTGTTTTTTCTGCAACAACAACATCATCGGGATTATCGACGATTCCCTTTACTAAATGCTCTAGAGCTTCATCCATCATTGTTATTCGGCAGCCGCTTCTTCAGCAGGTGTCTCAACAACTGCTTCTGTCTCAACAACTGCTTCTGTCTCAACAACTGCTTCTGCTTCAACTGCAGCCTCTGTAACTTCAGCGACAGCTTCGACAACTGGTTCTTCGGCTACAACTGGATTGGCCTTTGCAGCTAACTTCTCCTGTGCTTTCTTCTTTAGAGTAGTTGCGCCTTCTTTAGGTTCATCCATTGCTTGCTTAACAGCTGCTTCGTAAGCAACGTTCTTGCCAACCTTTGGAGCTGCAACGCGAAGAGTTCCTTCAGTTCCAGGAAGTCCCTTGTGCTTTTGCCAATCTCCAGTAACTTTCAAAAGGGCCTCTACAGCCTCTGATGGTTGTGCACCAACACCGAGCCAGTACAGAGCGCGCTCTGAGTTGATCTCAATAAGTGATGGTTCTTGTCCTGGAACGTAGCGACCAATTTCTTCAATTGATAGACCGTTACGTGCCTTGCGTGAGTCTGTAACAACTACACGGAAAAATGGTGTGCGGATTTTACCCATGCGCATTAAACGAATTTTTGTAGCCAAGTGAGTTTGTACTCCTGTTTATGTGTGTCACACGAATCGATCGCAGCGGGGTGCGCAATCAATGTCATACAACTATCGGTCGTGGATGTTGAACGGGGGTAGAGGGCCCCATCAACAGGTGCCCAATTCTGCCATCCAAAGCCTGCAAACGCGAAATCGGGCCTTACTGACCCTGTTCTAAGGCGCGCTTTGCGGGGTTTCCTGATTTAGATTTCTTCTTCCCCGGTTGGCTCTTGGCAGCAGGCTTTGGCATGGCCGGCATACCCATGCCACCCATTCCTGCCGGCATACCGCCATTTCGTACTTGCTTCATCATCTTTTGTGCAGCGGCAAAACGATCAACAAGGTTATTTACATCGGAAACTTTTCGACCAGCACCTAATGCGATTCGCGCACGTCTTGAACCGTTAAGAACCTTGGGATCTTGGCGTTCAAGTGGAGTCATGGATTGAACAATGGCTTTAGTACGAACAATTTCACTTTCGTCAAAGTTTTCTACCTGTTTTTTCATCTGCCCCGCACCGGGCAACATTCCTAGCAATTTAGACATTGAACCCATTTTAGACATGGCCTGTAACTGTTCGAGAAAATCTTCAAGGGTGAAATCCTCACCGCTGGCAAACTTTGCTTCAAGCTTTGCTGATGTATCTCCATCAAAGGCCTTCTTTGCTTGTTCGGCAAGGGTTGCGACATCTCCCATTCCAAGAATGCGTGAAGCCATACGCTCTGGATAAAAAATATCAAAATCAGCTAATTTTTCACCCGTTGATGCAAACATAATTGGGCGTTTTGTTATCGATGCGATTGAAAGTGCGGCGCCACCTCGGGCATCTCCATCTAATTTTGTTAAAACAACTCCATCAAATCCAACACCGTTTAGAAATGCTTCCGAAGTTCGCACAGCATCTTGACCGATCATTGCATCGACGACGAAGAGAATCTCATCGGGATTAATTGCATCTCTAATCGATACAGCTTGATTCATTAATTCTTCATCAATACCAAGTCGTCCAGCTGTATCGACAATAACCATGTTATATAACTTAGATTTTGCAAACTCGATACCGCTCTTAGCAACCTTTACAGGATCGCCAACACCATTTCCAGGTTCAGGAGCAAAGACTGGAACTCCAATACTTTCGCCGACAACTTGTAGCTGTGTAACCGCATTTGGACGCTGTAAGTCAGATGCAACTAAAAGAGGTGTATTTCCTTGATCAGCATAAAACTTTGCCAACTTGCCAGCCAAAGTTGTTTTACCGGCTCCTTGTAAACCTGCCAACATAATTACCGTGGGTGGATTCTTTGCAAAACGCACCCTGCGAGCAGACCCACCTAAAATTTCAATTAAGGCGGTGTTGACGATTTCAAAGACGGCTTGTGCTTGATTTGTTCCTGATTGCAAAGTTGGCAACGCAGCGAGAGATTTCTCGCGGATTTGGGAAATAAAGGTCTCAACCACTGACAACGCAACATCGGACTCGAGTAAAGCTTGGCGAATCTCGATGCACGTAGTTTCGATATCGGCGCTACTAATCTTGCCGCGCCCACGCAAAGCCGAAAATGCTCCGCTAAAGCGTGTAGTGAGTGACTCAAACATAAGGCGCTAAGACTACTTCAGTAGTTGGCGTAAATGCGAAGCAACTTCTTCTGAGCGCTGGGCGCTTAATGCACCACCTGCCAACTCTGTGACATATAACGTATCGATAGCCTCGGCGCCAAGCGTTGTGACAATTGCAGAACGAATATCGATTTTTGATTGGGTTATTCCAGCACCAATTCGAAAAAGTAATCCTGGTCGGTCATGGCTTCGAACTTCAATAATTGTTGCCTCGGTTGCCTCATCATTAAAAATCTCAATAACTGGATCAGGTACAGGAATCGCTGGAGCTGATGAATATGCAGCTGCTTTGGCAGCAAGTTTGCTCTCAATATGAGCTGCATCTTGAAAAGCATTTTCTATTTCGCTACGTAAGAATTCAGCCGAGATTTCAGGTGCGTGAGGTTCCGGAGTAACAATCCATTTCATCACAGCCGACGGCCCATGTGATTTAGTTCTTGCTGAGCGAACATCTAATCGAGAAGTATTTAGCACTCCGGCAACGAGTGAGAGAAGACCAGGCTTATCTGGTGAAATTATCTCAATTGAATAACCATTCTCACGTTTTTCCAAATTGACCTGCAAGATTCCAGCTTCAGCCGTTTTGAGTTGAGCAGGACTGATTTCAGGTTGCTTAGCAATTGTGTTGGAACCAATCATCGCTTTTTTAACTCTGGAAACTAAATCTGAAACCAACGTAGCTTTCCAGTCGCTCCAACCAGCACTACCCGTGGCTTCACCATCGGCGATGCTCAATGCATGCAGAAGTTCGAGCGTACTCAAATCAGGAATCACGCTGAGAATGGATTGAATGGTTGCGGGGTCATCTAAGTCACGCCGAGTTGCCGTTGCTGATAACAACAAATGATGTTTGACAAGAATTTTAATTGTTTCAACATCTTGTAAGGGAAAACCAATTCGAATAGCCAGAGGTGCAATCAGACGTTCGCCTCTGATCGAATGGTCTTCTTGTTCCCCTTTTCCAATATCGTGGAAAAGTGCAGCAAAGAGCAGCAAATCAGGTCGATGAACTTTACGAGTAAGCGCAGCTGCGTGCACTGCCGTTTCAACCATATGTCTATCAACTGTATGGCGATGGAGTGCATTGCGCTGTGGAAGTGAGCGAAGCGGTCGCCACTCTGGCAACCAATGAAAAATAATCTCTTCTTGATCTAAAGCTTCAAAAATTGAAACCATTGATTCACCCGCACCAATAAGTGAAATCAAATATTCACGGGCCTCTCGAGGCCACGGATTGGGAAGAACCGCTTTGCCATCTTTAAGTGCTGTCGATAACAATGAATAAGAGTCGAGTGAAATTGGAAGCCCCAACTGCGCTGCTGTTGCCGCAGCTCGAAGTCCCAGAATTGGATCTTTGGAGATATCTACAAGTGGATCAATTGTTATTTCCTTTTGAGCAACCGATAAATTCTTAGCAACAGGTTCACTTCGTTGTTTTCGAATCAATCGCCCAAAACCTTCCTGGGCTTTATGTTCGATTTGATGCCAAGTGAACTCCATCAGGTAATCCACCGATCGTGCCGCTTGTGCAACATCGCTCATCAAAGCATCGGCATCTGCGTATTTAAGTTCTAGCGCTACAGCATCTTGTTCTTGAAAAAGTAAGCGATCTTTCTTGCGTCCACTGCTCTGATGCAAAGTTTCACGGACGTCATTGAGTTTGGATTCAGCCCAACTTATTCGCTCAAGTGGCACATGTGCCGAGCCAGAAATTGCAATTGCCCGCAACGCGTTTATGTCTCGCAATCCCCCACGAGCTTCTTTTACATCTGGTTCTAGTAAGTATGCCAATTCACCCGCACGATTGTGACGCTCAGTCAGGGATTTCTTAAGTTCGGGCAATCTATGCCGTGCATTCTTGCGCCAGTTTTCGAGGCTATCGTTTTGAACTACATCAACTAAATCTGAATCTCCTGCAACAAGTCGAATATCTAAAAGGCCAAGAGCTACTTTTATATCTCTTTCTGCAGCGTCTCTAGTTTCAGAACGAGTTCGAACTGAGTGATCAACGCTTTTGCTGTCCCAAAGTGGGTACAGGAGTGAATTAACAAACTCATTTAGTCCATCGTGTGAAAACTGGCCGTGGTGCAAAATCACAATATCTAAATCTGAACCTGGTGAAAGTTCACCGCGCCCATACCCACCGACTGCAGCAATTGCTAAACCTTTAGCGCTTTTTCCAGATTTTTCTACAGCAGCGTTAAAAAGCGAGAGAAGGAAGCGGTCGCTCTCGTTCGACCGCTCCCTTCGCTCGCGTGTGCTCATTTACCTATCTTAGATTGCGTCAGGTCCGCGTTCTCCTGTGCGGACTCGTACAACTTGATCTACTGGCGTTGTCCAGACCTTGCCATCGCCAATAGAACCGGTTGAGGCTGCCTTAACGATGACATCTACAACTGCTGCCGCATCTGCATCATCTGCTAGAACTTCAAGACGTACCTTTGGAACTAAATCAACTGTGTATTCAGCACCACGGTAAACCTCAGTATGTCCTTTTTGGCGCCCAAACCCACTGGCCTCTGAAACTGTCATTCCAGTTACGCCATGTTCCTGTAAAGCGTTCTTTACATCTTCTAACTTAAATGGTTTCAAGATTGCTGTAATAAGTTTCATTAGAAAGAACCTCCACGTGATGAGCTAGACATTTCATAAGCAGTCTCAGCATGTTCTGCCAAGTCCACGCCTTCAACTTCAGCATCCTTAGGCAAACGGAATCCGATTGTCTTTTCGATGATGAATCCAAGAACCAAAGTAACAAGGAATGAATAAAGTGCAACCATTCCAACACCTAGCCCTTGCTTAGCTAATAGCGCAGTACCTCCCCCGTAGAAAATTCCATCCAGACCGAGGCTGTTGACTGTGTGAGTTCCGAACAATCCAATTGCAAGTGAGCCCCAGATTCCACCAACAAGGTGTACACCGACGACATCGAGTGAATCATCAAATCCAAACTTGTACTTTAGGCCAACTGCAAGTGCACAGAAAATTCCAGCAAAAAGACCAATAACTACAGCGGCCCATGGTGCAACAAATGCACATGCAGGTGTGATTGCGACAAGACCAGCAACTGCGCCAGATGCTGCTCCTAGTGAAGTTGGATGTCCATTTCGAATCTTTTCGACAAGTAGCCAACCAATAAGTGCACCGGCTGTAGCAACCTGTGTATTCATAAATGCAAGTCCTGCGATTCCATTTGCAGCAAGTGCAGATCCGGCATTAAAACCAAACCACCCAAACCACAATAAACCAGAACCGAGTAATACAAGTGGCAATGAATGCGGACGCATCGCTTCTTTGCGCCAGCCAACACGCTTTCCAAGAATTATTGCAAGTGCAAGACCTGCTGCTCCGGCGTTAATGTGAACTGCAGTTCCGCCAGCAAAGTCTTCTAAACCTTTTCCAGCTAAGTAACCTGTACCTGTAACTGTGTCGCCAACTTTATTACCAAAGGCAAAGACCCAGTGAGCAACTGGGAAATAAACAATTGTTGACCAAATCGCTACGAATACGGCCCACGCAGTAAATTTCGTGCGATCTGCGATTGCACCTGAAATAAGTGCTGGAGTAATAATTGCAAACATCAACTGAAACGCTGCAAATACCAAAACTGGAATTGGATAAATTCCACCGTTATTAGTTAAATCATTTACCATCCCACCTAGACCTGAGAATGAGATATTTCCATACCAGGCAGATTCGGCCTTATATCCAAAAGCTAATTCGAATCCATAGATGACCCACAAAATACTTACGATTCCGATTGTCACAAAAGACATCATCATCATATTAAGAACGCTCTTAGTGCGAACCATTCCGCCATAGAAAAAGGCAAGGCCAGGTGTCATAAGAAGAACGAGAGCGGTGCTAGCTAGCATCCAGGCCGTATCGCCTGAGTTCAACACGATATCTGTCATATTTACATCTGCTTTCGAGATTGATTAATCAAATGTCTCGCCTTTGAGATGTCCGTAGCCTCTATTAAGTGAGTTACAGCAGATGATGCGCTCTATTTCGAGCCGGTGACAAAAACCTTCTCTGTGTTACATCTGGGTTACGAGAGCAGACCTTGGATATAGCTAGCGGCATCAAAAGGGGCAAAATCAGCCTCAGTCTCACCCGATCCAATCCACTTGATCGGAATATCTAACTCTTTTTCAATTGCCAGTGCTACGCCGCCCTTTGCACTTCCATCGGTCTTAGTCAGGATTACTCCAGTGACTTGTACTGCTTCGGTGAAGATTTTTGCTTGCTGTAATCCATTTTGACCAGTTGTGGCATCTATGACCAACAAAACTTCATTTATTGGGAAAACTTTTTCAACAACTCTTTTTACTTTTTCAAGCTCTGCCATTAAATCATTTTTATTGTGA
>WLCU01000055.1 GCA_009705165.1 Actinomycetota bacterium
CCTTTTTCACCGATCCCTTTTACTCCGGGTAAACCATCAGAAGGATCGCCCCTAAACATTGCAAAGAGTGCATACCTATCCCCCGGAATTGAATACTTATTTTCTACATAAGCTTTATCTACCAAATCATGTTGGGAAATACCTTTTGCTAGATAGACGACTTTAATATCTCTTCGGTCATCAACCATTTGGAAAAGGTCTCGATCTCCCGTAACAATTCTTATCGGACCTTTTTCGATTTCGGCATAAGTTGCCATGACATCATCGGCTTCGAAATCATCGACACCTACGACCGGTATTCCAAATAGATCCAATAAATCAAGCAGAATTGGAATCTGAGGAGTCAGTGTCTCAGGCTCTTCTTCCTCATCGCCTTCAGCTTCCAAGCGATTGGCTTTGTAATCTGGAAAAAGTTCTACTCGCCAAGAAGGACGCCAATCACCGTCTAGGCAGGCCACCAAACGATTTGGTTTATAAACTGAGATTAATCGCGCCGTCATATCGATGTAACCGCGAATTGCATTTACCGGAGTTCCATCAGGTGCACTTAACGTGTCGGGCATTCCGTAATAAGCGCGATACCAAAGAGATGCGCTATCTAGAAGCATTAATGTCATAAATCTCCCATGAGGAAAGCAACCACTCCCCTGTCGATGCGCTTAACGGCATCTTTGCATACTGGGCGAAGTTTTTCACTCGCCCCAGAAATTTGATTCAGTAAGTCAATTAACTGTTTTGTAGATCGGACAAAGTCTCCAACGGACATATCAGTGCCTTTAAGCACGTTTTGCAATGAATTTCCATTTGCCCAACGGTATGCAACTGAACAAAACCCCGCATCAGGCTCTCGTTGAGTTTTTACCCCGTAGTCAGTTTCGATTTCCTCTAATTGTGCCCATAAAGAAATGACATCAGTTAGCGCACTAGAGACCCGTGGACTTGGAAGTTTGGGTGCAACATTATCAGCGCTACGAGATTCGAAAATCATGGTTGAAACAACGGATAAAAGTTCGGGTGCATTAAGCTCATCAAGAATTCCAAGACGTATTGCTTCGGTGAGTAAGAGATCTGATTCGGCGTAAATTTTAGTAAGAATCTTTCCCTGCTCTGTAGGTTTCTCGCCTTCGATATAACCCAGGTGCGTTAGTACCTGACAAATTTGGTCAAAAGTCTTAGCTATGACATGTGTCCGATTTTCTACGCGGGTTCTTAAACCTTCATTTTCACGGTTTAATCTTCCGGCACGTTCTGCCAAACGTGAGTGATCCTCACGCTCGTTGCACCCGTGACAACTATGGTTGCGCATTTCTTTGCGTAAATCTGATAAATCATTTTCTAACCTTGCACGCTGACGGTTGTCAAAAGTCTTTTTGTTGTCGCGTTTTGATAGCAATACTTCTACTTCTTTTATCTCGCGGCGGATACGTGCATATTCAAGGAAATCACCAAGATGACATACGGCCTGTCCAAGAAGTTCTTCTATTGCGCTCTCATTCTTATGAATCTGTCTAGACAACCCCACAACTGCGCGATCTGCTTGGAACTGAGCAAAGGAAGACTCAAGTGATCGGCGTGCGCGTTCGCGTCCAAATCTTGCAATCAAGTTAATGGACATGTTGTACGTTGGTGCGAAAGATGAACGAAGTGGGTAAGTTCGAGTTGAAGCTAAACCAGCCGCCGATGCTGAATCCACTGTTGGTGACCACTGAATGACTGCGTTTCCCTCAATGTCGATTCCTCGGCGACCTGCACGGCCAGTAAGTTGCGTATATTCACCTGGTGTAATGGGGACATGGGCTTCGCCATTGTATTTAATCAATTTCTCAAGGACAACAGTACGAGCCGGCATGTTGATTCCTAAAGCCAGAGTCTCAGTAGCAAAAACTGCCTTTACTAATCCGCGCTGAAACAGATCTTCAACGGCGCCTTTAAAACTGGGCAATAGCCCGGCATGGTGGGCGGCAATTCCGCGTTCTAGTGCGGTTAACCATTCGGTGAATCCGAGAACTTCCAAATCCTCTTCGGCAATATTTTGGGTGTACTTAAGCGCCGTGGCTCGAATTTCATTTCGCTCTTCAGTCGTGGTCAAGCGCAATCCTGCGTGTAGGCACTGCTTAACTGCGGCATCACACCCAACTCGAGAAAAGATAAATGTGATTGCAGGCAGGAGATTTTCTCGAGAAAGTTTTTCAATGATATCTGCGCGAGTTAAACGATCTGCTGGCTCGTTATAACGACCTCTCCGGTGACGACTAATGGCTGCCTTGCGAACTGCTTCACGTTCGCGTTGCAAAATTTCGGGATTAATCTGGCCAGGCTTTTCAAAAAGGTCAAGTAATCGGTTACCGATAAGTACATGCTGATACAGCGGAATAGGACGGATTTCGCTAACAATGACTTGAGTATTTCCTCTGACTTCCCCTAACCATTCACCGAACTCCTCGGCATTTGAAACGGTCGCTGATAGAGAAATCACTTGAACACTTTCCATTAAGTGAATCAAAACTTCTTCCCAAACAGCCCCGCGAAATTTATCAGCCAAGTAGTGGACTTCATCCATGACCACAAAGCCTAAATTAGTCAGCGTATTAGAGCCTGCGTACAACATATTACGCAAGACCTCAGTAGTCATTACGAGAATATCGGCTTCACCATTAATGCTTGTATCTCCCGTTAATAAGCCAACACGGTCTTCGCCAAACTTGGCTACGAATTCAGAGTATTTTTGATTGGATAAAGCCTTAATTGGGGTTGTATAAAAGCACTTCTTCCCAAGTTTTAAGGCCAGGTGTGCTGCGAATTCACCAACAACTGTTTTTCCTGCGCCGGTTGGGGCTGCAACCAAAACTCCACTTCCATCTTCAACTGCATGGCAAGCTGCTATTTGAAAAGGATCAAATTCAAAGTCAAAACTGCTTATGAATTCTGTAGTCTCTTTAAATTTTGTACGTAGCTTTGCCGCAGCGAATTTCTCCGCAGGTGTTGTCATGGCATCCACGTCGATAGCGCACCAGATATGCATTCAGCAGTTATTGGTAGTTGGCCAACTCGTTCGCCGTCGGCATAGGCAACTGCATCGGCTGTTATTGAAACTTTCTTGCTGCGCACGATTTCGACCGCCGGATGGGATATGTGAGTACCTTTGAAAACGCGTGGGAAAACTTTCAAGAATTCAATTTTCGAAATCGGGTGAAGGACCATTACATCAAAAAGACCGTCGGCGAGCTCTGCTTCAGGGCAGACCAACATTCCACCGCCATAGGATCTACCGTTCGCAACGGCTATAAGCATGGCTTGTGTTGAGATAGTCCGATCATCGAGAGTGATTTCATAGTGTCTGGGTTTGAATCTAGGAAGTTCAAATGCGATAGCCACATCGTATTTTTTTGGACCTTTTGGCCAAGACATTGCATTAGCTCGTTCATTTACGATGGAATCAAAGCCAGTAGATAAAATTGCACCAAACCATTCACCATCCACCAGGCCCAAATCAATCTGACGGGGTTTTGTATGAAGGATGGCGTTTAAAATTTCATCTATTTCGGTTAGAGACCAACCAAGAGTTCGAACGAAATCGTTACCTGTACCAGCTGGAATTATCGCCAGTGGAATTTGAGCAGGAACAGTTTTCTGTAAGGTTAAATGCAATAGACCATCTCCCCCAACAGCTATGACTCCATCGCAATCGGGGAACTTAGTAATAAAGTTTGTGAGCAAATCACTCTGATCAATCTGATTCTTACCAATAATTATTTCGTAGGCGATATTTCGTGAGTTCAGGAATCCGGCAACATATGTACCTAAACTCGCACCTTTACCCTGCCCAGATACGGGATTAATCACTAAGGCCCACATGCGCCGACCCTATCTAACTATTCGTCTATTGGTGTTGGGGCGTCAATTGAAGTTGCAGATGTCTCAATCGTAGCAATGCGCTTATCACGGCGTTTATCTACCAAGAGCCCAATACCTCCGGCCATAAAGTAGAGCGCGATTAGTGGCAAAGCCAACAGGGTCATCGTCACGGGATCTGGCGTAGGAGTAAAGGCTGCAGTGAAAAGAAAAATTGCAAAAACCCAAACTCGCCAAGGCCTCAAAATTGTTTCACCTCGGATAAACCCAATGAGATTAAAGGTGACTAAGAAAACTGGTAGTTCAAAGGCGAGACCAAAAATGAGAATGATTCTCATTACGAAATCCAAGTAGTCGTCAAATTTAATTAGATTTGATAAAGCAGAAGGGGTAAATCCAAAAAGCATTTTGATGGCTAGCGGAAGGATTAAGTATCCAAGATATGCACCTATTGCAAAAAAAGGCGTGGCAAATAGAATGAACAGAATCGTATTTCGCTTCTCTTTGCGATGTAGCGCGGGTGCAATAAAAGCCCATAATTGATAAAGCCAAACAGGTGCGGTCACAATAATGCCTGCAAGCAAAGCAACTTTAACTTGCAGATTAAAAGGTCCTAAGACACCGTTGATATAAAGACCACCACAGGTTGCCGCGCCAGCAGCTTGTGCCCCTTTTAAATCACAAACGGGAGCAGCCAGAGTCGTAATAATCTCATTATAGAAATACCACCCTATGCCGGCCCCAATAACTATTGCGAGTGAGGCTCTAAAAATCCTCTTTCGAAACTCTCGGAGATGATCAAGCAGTGGCATCCTTGCCGCAGTATTAGATGCCATAGGCTAAATTTATTTGTCGGTTGATTCGCCGTTTGGCTTATTGTCATCTTCCTGGAGCTCTTTCATTTCGCTTTTGAAGATGCGAAGTGAACGTCCAAGTGAACGTGCTGAATCAGGTAGACGTTTCGCGCCGAAAAGAACCATGACAACAACTAAAAGAACAATCAGATGTGTTGGCTTGAGTGCGTTCATTACTTCTCCTTGATTTAGGTCGGCTTACAACGCTATAGGCTACCCCAGGCGCATGTCTTAGCGCCAGGCGCAGGCTATTGAGATTGGTAACGATCTAGCATCAGTTGAGACTTTTTACATATTTCTTCCCGTAAATCCAATGGTGTAACTAGTTCTGCGCCACCAGAACTTGCCAAGATACTTCTGATGAGCCATTGGGAAGAAAAGGAATCGAAGGAATACTCAGAGTTAGTTGATATTTCATCGGCATCAAAACGTTCCTTCATCACCCTTAGACGGGATTTGAATCTAACGGTAAATCCTTGTTTTGAATCGGCAGATTTTGAGGCAGCAGGTGGCACATCTGCAGTCTTATTAATACTTGTGCAGGATTGAATACGATCTAAACGAAAAACTCTAAAATCCTGAGCGGTTTCACAAAAGGCATAGAGGTATTCCGCATTTTCATCGAGGCGAAGTTCGAGAGGTCTTACTAATCGTTGTGATATTTCATCTCTATAAATTGAATAGTATGAAATATCAAGTGCGTGCTTTCGGACTATGGCAGTTTCAATTTCGGCCCGTAGAGAAGCAGGGATGTCGCTAATAGCCCTTAACTTCGAGGTGATTCTAGAACTTTGCGATAAACGTTCTGCAAGAACTTCGATATTTTGCTTCAATGAACTCTCAGTCGGCAAAGATTGCGAAAGCAAATCCAATCCCATAATCAGAGCAACTTGCTCCTCTAAATTAAGTGTTCTTGGCGATTGCAAAGTTTCAGCATTTTGAATAGTTACAAATCCAGATTCAAAAGAGAGATCCATGAGTTCAAGTGCTGTGTACCCTGGCAAACCACACATCCACAAAGTCGTTAAATCTGAAACCATCTGTTTGGGTGATACATCAAAGGCAGTGGCTAACTCCTTGACACTTATCCCCTGGTTTGCAGTGATATATGGCACCAACGCCAGAAGACGTTCGGTTTCGGCAAGCGGGGTTGGTTTGCTTTTAACCATGGATACGTACTAACTCTTTGAGGGTATCTATAACTTTGCCACGGATTTCGGCTGGCTCATTAACCACCACATCGTCTAAATGCCAAAGAATGGTGTCGATAAAAACTTCTGAATCACCATAGGCAATTTCAATCCGCTCCCACTCCCCTAAATCTTGAATGGATTGGGCCGCCTTGCGCAACGCTGCAGCTTTACCCTTACGAATCTCTAAAACTGCCAGTTTTTCAGGTTCAATCGCATCCATAGTTTCAAAGAGATCAAAACCAGTTGGGACTGTAAAACGATTTGACTTACCTACAATTTGAATCTGACTTGCAACTCGATCAATTCTGAAAGTACGTATCTCCTTCTTTTCTAAATCCATGCCCGTGAAATACCAATGGCCATTTCGCGTACCCACCGCGTAAGGGGCAATTTCTCGTGGCTTTGCAATCAAATCAATAGAAAAGTACTCAAAAGAAATATGTGATTGGTTTGCGATAGCTTGGAGAACAGTTTCAATCTCTTCGTTCATGAGAGTTATTCTCGGAGCCAGAGTAGGAATTGCTGCAAGATCTGATGCGATACCCATTGATTTCAATTTAAGTAAAGCTGTCTGTGCGCCTGAATCTAACGCTGCGCCATTCCAGGCTTGGGCGGCTAAGGATAAAAGCGCAATATCTGTTCCGGATATTTCGCCAAGGTCTAATGCGTAATTTTCAGGCTTAATACGATAACCAGCTTCATCGTTAAATAATGGATCTAGTCC
>WLCU01000056.1 GCA_009705165.1 Actinomycetota bacterium
AACAGCCTGTTCACGAGTTAATGTGCTGTCACGATCGAGCCAATGTCTTGCAGTTACCTGGGCATAACCAATCATTCCGACTCCTAAAAGCATTGATGCCTCTTTTGGAAGTCCAGTGTCGATAGAAATTACTGCACTTGCTGCAGCTGCACAGTCATAAGTCATGCGATTTAAACGTTCACGAACGGATGGTTCGACACTCATATCACTTTCAAAAAGCAATCTAAATGCTTCTCCTTCTTTTTCGATAAAAGCAAAATAGGCATCAACTGTTGCGTGAACGCGGTTTGCATTATCTGGAGTCGAAGCAATTGCTTTCTGAATTTCAAAAACCAATGAATCAATGTGTAAATCAAGAACGGCTAAATAAAGCTCAAGTTTTGAAGGAAAGTGCTGATACAAAACTGGTTTGCTGACATTTGCACGATCAGCAATTTCATCCATTGCCGCTGAGTGATACCCAGCAGCGGTGAAAACTTCGAGTGCGGCAGAGAGCAATAATGCACGTCGCTCATCGCGTGGCAGTCGGCCTTTGTTTGAAACATCTAAATTACTCATCGCGCCTTATCGTAGAGGCAGGGATGGGGTAACCGCTAATAGATGTAGCAGTGCCTGCATGATTAAGGCAGAATTGGCCTCCTATGAAAGTTCCTGCGCTAGTAAATCCAACCCTTGCGTTAAGCGGTGAAGAACTGCGCAGATATGGGCGACATATTGTGATTCCAGAATTTGGGGCAGAAGCTCAGTCTCGTTTAAAAACCGCAAAAGTTTTGTGTATTGGCGCAGGGGGTCTGGGATCGCCTGCCCTTATTTATTTAGCTGCTGCCGGAATCGGAACTCTAGGAGTTGTTGATTTTGATGTTGTGGATGAAAGTAACTTACAGCGCCAAATTTTATTTACGCAAAGTGACATTGGTCGTCCAAAAGTTGAGGTAGCACGAGAACGGCTTTTGTCTATAAATCCAAATATCGCAGTAAACATTTATGGATTCAAGATTGATGTTAGTAATGTTCTGTCAATCATGAACGAGTATGACATTGTGATTGATGCATCTGATAATTTTGCAACTAGATATTTAATCAATGATGCTGCAGTTTTGCTCGATAAACCATATGTATGGGGTTCAGTAAATCGATTCGATGGTCAAGCAGCGATTTTTTGGAACACATATGGCCCTTGTTACCGATGTGTTCACCCGAACGCTCCTGATCCAACGACTGTACAAAACTGCGCAGAAGCCGGAGTGCTTGGTAACTTATGTGCACTCGTTGCTTCTATGCAAGTTAATGAACTCATAAAAGCTATTACCGGTATTGGTGATCTCTCTATCGGGAAACTGATGATTTATGACGCGCTTACCGCAGAAAATTCAACAATATCTATCGGCAAGAACCCTGGATGCGTAGTGTGCAGCGAAAATCCCACACAAACAGAGTTACTAGCAAATTATGAAGAATTCTGTGGTGTGCTAAATAACGCTGAAATCTCAGCGGCTGCATTACAAACTAAAATGCTTGCCGGTGAAGATTTTATGCTTATTGATGTGCGAGAAGCCGATGAATTCGAACACTCTCGAATCCCAGGTTCAGTATTAATACCTAAAGGCTTTTTCTTGGATTTGTCCGTGCTTTCGCACCTACCTAGAGATAAAGAGATTATTCTTCACTGTCGCTCAGGAGTTAGATCTGCATTGTGCTTAGAAGTAATTCAAAGCAATGGCTTTACAAACTCACGGCATTTGCGCGGAGGAATACTTGAATGGGAGAAGTTATGAAAAGTTCTTACGAAGGTTATCGAATTCTCTTAGTCCATGCTCATCCTGATGATGAAACAATTAACAATGGCGCAACAATGGCACTTTACGCATCACTTGGGGCAGATGTAACTCTAGTTACTTGTACTCGAGGAGAAGAGGGCGAAGTCCTTGTCCCAGGTTTATCTCATTTAGCAAGTAGTCATCAAGATTTATTAGGTGCTCATCGAGAAATTGAGTTAGCAAATGCTATGAAAGCCCTTGGAATTACTGACTATAGATTTCTTGGACATTATCGCGACAGTGGAATGATGGGCACAGATCAAAATAATCGGCCAGATGTTTTCTGGCAAGCAGATCTTGATTCGGCTGCACGTGAATTAGTAAATATCATCGAAGAAATTAAGCCTCACGTTCTTATCACTTATGATGAAATCGGTGGATATGGACATCCCGATCATATTCAAGCTCACCGTGTTGCTATGCGAGCTAGCGAGCTTGCAACTTGGCAGATCCAAAAAATCTATTGGAACACAATGCCTAAATCAGTTATTGCTGAAAGCATTGCAAAAATGAAGGAGATAGGCTCAGATTTCTTTGGAGCCGAAACAGCCGATGATCTTCCATTTGCTAAAGATGATTCCCTAGTCACAACTTTGATTGACGGAAATGAATTCGTTCAAGCCAAAATGGATGCTATGAAAGCTCATGAAACTCAGATTGCCTTGGATGGTCCATTTTTTGCTCTTTCTAATAATTTAGGTTTGCAAGTGTGGGGACACGAGTACTACACGCTTGTAAAAGGCAATAAAAGCGCACCTTTTGATTCCGCTGGTCGAGAAAGCGATTTAACTTCAGGAGTACAGCTTTGATGCGTTTTATCTTTTCAGTGCTCATAGGTGCAGGACTTGGAATTGGTTCGGTCTTTTTACATGCAACTTTGGTTCCTGTTAGTTTAATTTTTGTTTTGATCGCAACGATTGCTGGAATCTGGAGCATAGGCCGAATGTGGGATGGCAAAGCGCTTCGCATAGTTGCATCTATAACTTGGACAGCAGTTGTTCTCAGAGCTGGGTTTCCTGGGATTAATGAAGAATATTTAATTGAAGGAACAGCTGTGGGAATTTCGCTTATTAACGTAGGTTTTATGGCTTTAGTTATTGCAATTTTATTGCCGGTTTAAAGCCAATCCCAGGTTTGCCCACTAGATGAATCTTTAATCTCTAGACCGGTAGCTTCTAGTTGCTGACGCAAGTCATCGCTCTCTTCCCAACGTTTTTCATTACGGGCAATTTCACGTTTGGCCAATAAAGCCTCTTGTAACTGATTGAGAGGCTTTACTTCTTCACGTCTTGCCAAATCCAATCCAAGAATTTGATCGGCAAAGAGAAAAACACCTGAACGATTAGCATGTGATTCATCCTTTTCAACATTTCTAAGAAATTGCAAAGCCCGAGGTGTGTCTAGATCATTTTCAATAATTTTTAGAAACTCAGTTGATGAATCGATTTCATTTATGCCCCATATTGCTATTTTCTTGCGCCAGCGTTTAATTGTTGCATCTGCTGCTTCAATTGCCGCCCACGTTAAATCCATTTGTGAGCGATATCGATTTTCAAGAAAACACAATCTGATTGCTAGCGGGTCGAAACCACGGTTTATTACATCAGTTAAAAGCACGACATTTCCTGAACTTTTCGACATTTTCCGGCCTTCGAAAAGTAAATGCTCGCCATGTAACCATAGGTCAACACTTTCATTACCTGTGATTGCATTTGATTGCGCACGCTCATTTTCATGATGCGGAAAGCGAAGATCAATTCCACCAATATGCAGATTAATGTGGCCACCAAGTAGATCTAGTGACATTGCTGAACATTCAATGTGCCAACCGGGAAATCCTGCTCCCCATGGTGAATTCCAAATCATCTCGCGACGCTCACCTGCATTTTTCCAAAGGGCCCAATCGGCATGAAAACGTTTAGCTCCATCTTCGGTGTACTCGTACCGATGTCCAGGCTTGAGTGCATCTAGGCGATTTCCACTTATTGCGCCATAGCCAGGAAAAGATTCGGCACTAAAGTACACAGTTTTATCGTCACCAACATATGCAAAACCTTTTTCAATTAACTCTTGAATCATTGTTTGCATCAAATCAATTGATTCACTGGCTCGAGGATATGCATCAGCCGGTCTGATATTTAAATTGTGTAAATCTGCATGAAAGCGTGCTTCATATTTTCGAGCCACAGCAAATGGATCTGTTTTTTCACTTTTAGCTTGGGCTAACATTTTGTCTTCAGATTCAAGATCTTCAGACATATGGCCAACATCAGTAATATTCTGAATGAGTTTAACTTTGATACCACTCAGCTCTAGAGTTCGACGGACCAAGTCAGAGAGCAAGAAAGTTCTTAAATTACCAACATGCGCATCGCGATATACGGTTGGACCACAACAATAAATTGTCGTTAGATCTTTTGTAGAACTCACTTTTGCAAGCGCCCTAGTGGCGGTGTCGTAGAGGGTCAGGCTCACTTCTTCTCAACCACTTCTTTCCAAAGTGCAATTTTTTCATCTGAAAAATTAATTAACTCATTGTGGCGATTTCGAAGCGTGACCGGAGACTCTAGGAAGCCAACAATGTCGCGAAATCCACCCTCGGGATCGTGTAAGCGGATTGTGACGCGCTTGCCAATCAGAGCGGCAAATCTATCTTCTAACCCATGCGCCATGGCTCAACGATATTGCCTTAGATGAAATATCGCCTTCGGAGTGAGGATGCGATTACAATCGCCCTGTTGATTTCCAATTTTCTTAACGGAGGCAAGTCGTGACTTATGTGATCGCCGAACCATGTGTGGATGTGAAAGATAAATCCTGCATCGCTGAATGCCCAGTGGACTGTATCTACGAGGGCGATCGCATGCTTTATATCCAAGCTGATGAGTGTGTCGATTGCGGTGCCTGCGAACCAGTTTGCCCAGTAGAAGCGATTTACTACGAAGATGACGTTCCACCTCAGTGGAAAGAATTTGGAAAAGTTAACACTGAGTTTTTCGTTGAAATTGGATCCCCAGGAGGCGCGAGCAAAGTTGGCGCAACTGGAACCGATCACGCATTAGTAAAAGCTCTTCCACCAAAGAGCGAGTAATCCTTCTTGCGTTCATCACTCCCAGACTTCCCCTGGGATGCACTTGCACCCTATGCCGATAAAGCGCGCGCGCATCCTGATGGAATAATCGATCTCTCTGTTGGAACTCCAGTTGATCCAACACCTGATTTTATTCAAGCCGAGCTTCGTGAGGCCTCTAACTCACCAAGTTATCCAGTAACTGCAGGTACGCCTGAACTACGACAAAGCATAAAGAGTTGGGCAGTTAATCGTTTAGGTGCTTCAGGAGATTTCGATGTATTGCCGCTTATTGGTTCAAAAGAATTAGTTGCATGGTTGCCAACTATTTTGGAAAGTTCAAAAGTATTGATTCCAGAGATTGCCTATCCCACTTATCACGTGGGTGCGTTGATTGCACAAGCCGAATCAATCCCGGTGGCAATTGATGCCGATCTTTGGCCAGCGGCAGATTTAGCCTGGATGAATTCACCTTCTAATCCAACTGGCCGCGTTCACAGCGTTGATGAAATTAGGAAATGTATTGAATGGTCACGCAAACATTCAGCGGTACTTATTTCAGATGAGTGTTATTTAGAGTTTGATCACACCGCCACTTCAACTTCAATTATGGCGTTAACAGGCGGGGATAATCGCAATATCTTGGCGGTGCATTCATTATCCAAGCGCTCTTCAATGGCCGGTTATCGCGCAGCATTTATGGTGGGGGATTCTGAGTTAATCGCCCGAATTCGTGAACTTCGCAAACATGCTGGAATGATGGTTTCACTTCCAGTACAAAAAGCAATGACGACTGCGCTTTCAGATGAGCAACATGTTGCGCAACAACGTGCAAGATATAACGCTCGCCGCGATGCACTGCGCCCTGCCCTTGAAGCATGTGGATTCACAATCGAACACAGCAATGCAGGTTTATACATTTGGTGTACACGCAATGAAGATGCCTGGGTGAGTGTTGATTGGCTGGCGCAACGTGGAATTCTTGCTACTCCTGGAAGTTTTTATGGGGACAAAGGCAAAAACAATATCCGCATAGCAATGACTGCAACGGATGCACAGATAAATGCAGCAGTTTCACGTTTAATGGCCGAATAAATGAGCGTTGGGATTTTGCTGGTTGGCGGTTTTGGTACCCGTCTGATGCCTTTAACAAAAAACACACCTAAACCAATGTTAACTGTTGCAGGTCTTCCAGTAACCGAGCACCAGTTAGCAATGGCTAAAAGAGCAGGAATTACAACCGTAGTTCTAGCTACCTCATACTTATCAGAAGTATTTATTCCATATTTTGGCGATGGTTCTAAATGGGGCATGAATCTGCTTTATGCCGTTGAAAAGGAGCCACTTGGCACTGGCGGAGCAATTCGAAATGCAGCCAAACTATTAACTGGAACTGATTCGATTGTTGTTTTTAATGGAGATGTTTTGAGTTCTCATAACTTGACCGAACAGATTCGCCAACACGAGTTAAACGATGCAGATGTAACCTTACATTTAACTTCCGTAAGCGATGCCCGGGCTTATGGTTGCGTTCCAACAGATTCTGACGGACGAGTGACAGCATTTTTAGAAAAAATGGAAAATCCAATAACAAATACAATTAATGCAGGTTGCTATGTTTTCAAATCAAGTGTTGTCCAAGCGATTCCG
>WLCU01000057.1 GCA_009705165.1 Actinomycetota bacterium
CCCAACTTGGAACTTTTGCACGAGCTACTACGCCATCGCGTGCAGCCTCATAATCTGGAACTTCACGAATTACTGCAAGACGTGGAACTTCTGGGGCCGGTGCTGGAGTTTCTTCGCGCAATGATGGGTGATTTGATTCTGAATAAACTAGCCCCGGCGTAGCCATTGGGCGTGCAGGTGGCTCGTCGCCCATCATCCAACGCGCATTTTCATCCATTGATGAAAGTGTGCGACGAGTTGTATCAAAATTCCATTGAGCAATTCCTATGCCAGAGCTATTTGGATAATGAAGCTCGACAGTCCATGTTCCATCTTCGTGTCGCCATGTGTTCCATGAAAGATCTGAAAGATCAATGTTGCGTGGTGCAAGACGTGAGACAACTACACCTAACAAGTTAACTGGTTCGCGACTACCTTCTTTACGAACCGAAACCTGCTGCGCCTGATCGATGATGTAAACACGTTCTTGCAAGATTGGACCCGAAAAGCGTTCGATTTTTTCAATTGAAATATTATTTTCACGAGAAAGTTCTTCGGCTAATTCGCCAGCGCGCAAGCGACGTTGAATTTCTTTTATTGAAATCGTTGAGTTTTCCTGCTCAGGAACTGCTGAAAGCCGGGGTTGATTAACTGTGGCACGTAATGTGTCACTGATGCGGACGCTAAATTCGTTTCCGTCATTGTCAATTAGAGACAAGTGGGTGCCGTCATCACTCTTGCCATTTAACCGAAGCTCAGTCACGGTTCAGAGGGTAATGGATGAGTCGCTTATAAACACGAAAGAAGGGCAGTGTGGCTAGTAGCGCCGCACACATAAATCCAAGCGGGACCCAAAAAGCGGTACGTGCCCCGTAAGTATCAATAATCCAGCCACCAAGTGCGCTAGATAGTGCACCGCCCAATGGCATTCCAGCTACCACCCAAGTAAATGACTCCGTAATTTGTTCAGCTGGAACCACATCTTGAACGACGCCATAGGCATTTACAACTAGAGGTGCGATGGCAAAACCATTAAAGAAGAGCGCAACCGCTAACCAAAATATTGAGTGAACAAAGATGAAGGGAATAGAAAGTACGGTCAATGAAATTAAAAAGATTAGAAATCTGGATACATAGGGAAGTTTCCATTTAATCAGACCGTTGATCAGGGCCATTACTGCGCTACCACTTGCCCATAAACCCAGTAGTAAACCGGATTGAGCTTTGTGTCCTTGGCTTTCAGAAAAACCAACAACTACGATTGAAATTGCTCCGAAAAATCCGCCCGTAAAAGTTGTGGCCAAAGCAATGGCTTGAACAATGGGCAGACCAATTACTGGTGGATGCGGATCTTTTGTGCGAACCGGTGAAGGTGGAGGTTCAGTTGCGCGTTGCATTGCAAATAGCGGCATGCCGATAGACATCAAAATCATTCCGGCAATCAAGCCCGCCGCCGGTGCAATTGAGGTTGCAAATGCAGTTGCCAAAATTGGCCCAACAATGAAAACAACTTCATCCATTAACGCTTCATATGAGTAAGCCGTATTGATTAAGTGTTTATCACTTTCGTCTTCAGCAGTTGTGGATTTATCTGGACTTAATACATGTAACCAGCGACGGCGCACCAAACCACCGGCATTTACTGAGGTCAGTTCGGCAAAGATAATTGACACAAACCACGTCCAGATGGGTGCTTCATTAATTACAAGTGCGAGAAAAAGTGAAAGCCCAGCAATTTTTAGCGGAACTACGCGTTGCAACATCTTGCGTTGGCCGATTCGATCCGAAAGCCTTGACCAATAAGGGGTAGACATTGAAATTACAATTGATGCAACTGCGCTTAAGAGACCTGCGAGCGCATATGAATCGCTAACTGCTACAACGATAAAGATTAAAGCCAGCGAATCCATTGAAATCGGCATTCGGCCAATCAGCGCCGGAATCGAAAATTTCATCGCTCCCGGTGTGCGAAATAGCGTTGTATATGCCGAGAACATGTTGCCCATCCTATGTCAGGGTTAGGATAGGCACGTGAGCATTAAAGATGAACTTCTTGAATTAGCGTTGCAGATAGCGCAACAAGCTGGCCGTTTACTTGTTGATCGACCGGCATCATGGGAACTGACTTCTAAATCCACTGCCATTGATATTGCAACGCAGATGGATATGGCAAGTGAGAAGTTAATTGTTAGCGCGATTCTTGCTGCCCGTCCTGAGGATGGAATTATTGGCGAAGAAGGCGCAGAGCGAAGTTCACAATCTGGATACACCTGGGTGATTGATCCGGTCGATGGCACCGTAAATTATTTCTACGGGCTTCCGGGCTGGAATATCAGCATCGCAGTAAAAGATGCAGAAGGTGTTGTTGTAGGGGTGGTGCATTCACCAACCATTGCTTCGACTTGGCATGCAACGCGCGGTGGCGGGGCATTCCTTAATGGCACAAAGATTGCTTGTAATGACCCGGTTGAATTAGATCGAGCTTTGATTGCAACGGGTTTTGCCTACGACGTTAAAGATCGTGTTAATCAATTAGATCTTGTAAAGGTTTTGCTTCCAAAAATTCGAGATATCCGCCGAATCGGCGCCGCCGCAACTGATCTTTGCTTTGTTGGCGCTGGAATTATTGATGGATATATAGAGACTGGTTTAAAAGAGTGGGATTTAGCTGCTGGCGCTCTGATTGCCACCGAGGCTGGGGCAGTGGTTACTACCCATCAGTGGCGAGGCATGTGGCTCAGCGTTGCAGCTGGTGCGCACCTGCACGAGCAGCTCATGCGTGAGATCCCAGCCTAGTTTGGCCGATTTACGCTCAGAGCCCCTTCTGTGGCAAGATACGCAGTCTGCACCTGCCACAGCCGGTGCTTAAGACGATAAGACTAAAGGACCGACTCCATGAACATTCTTGACGCCGTAGATGCAGCTTCGCTGCGCAAAGACATCCCACAGTTCCGTGCTGGTGATGAGCTCAAGATTCACGTTCGTGTTATCGAAGGTAGCAAGAGCCGTCTTCAGGTTTTCCAGGGAATTGTTATCCGTCGCCAAGGTGATGGCGTTCGCGAAACTTTCACAATCCGTAAAGTTTCTTACGGTGTTGGCGTAGAGCGTACTTTCCCAGTTCACACTCCAGTAATTGAAAAGATTGAATTAGTTAAAAAAGGCGAAGTACGTCGCGCCAAGCTTTACTACCTTCGCGATCTACGCGGTAAGGCTGCAAAGATTCGCGAAAAGCGCGATGGCATTGAAGGTTACGGCGATGGAATTCTTTCTACACCTGAACCTGTTGCAGTTATTGCACCAGTTGTAGAAGAGGCGCCAGTTGTAGAAGCTGTAGTCGAAGCACCAGTTGTTGAAGCAGTTGTTGATGCACCAGTTGCTGATGCAGTTGTTGACGCACCTGTAGCTGAAGCAACACCAGCAGCCGAATAATCACCTCAATGCGCAGTAAGGGTTCCCTTTTACGGGAGCTCCCAATCCTGGTTGTCGTTGCACTTGTTGTTTCCCTGCTTATAAAAACTTTCTTAGTTCAGTTTTTCTACATCCCTTCTGGGTCAATGGAAAACACGCTACAAATAAAAGATCGCGTAGCCGTAAATAAAGTTCCCTTTATTTCAAGGGATATTAATCGCGGCGATGTAGTTGTATTCCGAGATCCTGCAGGTTGGTTGCCGGAGATTTCAGATTCATCCTCAAATAAATATATTGCAAAGTTAAAAACCGGGCTTGTGGCCGTTGGTGTATTGCCTAACCCAGCTAAGCAGTATTTAGTTAAGCGCGTTATTGGTGTTGCAGGAGACCACATCGTTTGTTGCGATAAGGCCGGCCTGCTTACAGTTAATGACAAGGCAATTACTGAGCCTTATATTTTTGCCGGCAATAAACCTAGCGAAATGAACTTTGATGTCACCGTACCTAAAGGAAAAATCTGGGTAATGGGAGATCACCGCGGAGCAAGTGCGGACTCTAGATATCACCAAGAAGATGTCAATAAAGGATTTGTTCCTCTAACTCGTGTAACTGGTCGAGTAGTTGCAGTTATTTGGCCCTTTAAACATGTGACTCTAGTTCCAAAAATAGATGTCCTGAAATAGTTTTTAATGAAGGTCATCGAGCAACTGCTCATTCAAGCAGGTATCTCACCAATTGCTGGAGTCGATGAAGCAGGTCGCGGTGCATGCGCAGGTCCATTAGTTATCGCTTCGGTTGTCTTGCACGATCCATTTGCACCAGAACTTTCACCAGTGCGGGATTCAAAAGAGTTAAGTGAAAATAAACGCGAAGAGTTATACGAACTTATTCAATCAATTGCTGCAGACATCAGTGTTGTTGTGGTCCCTGCCGCTGAAGTTGATTCTCGTGGAGTACATGCTGCCAATCTTGATGGAATGCGTCGTGCGGTAAATGGACTTTCACTGACTCCTGCCTATGTTCTAACTGATGGTTATGCAATTGAAGGCTTAGCGCTACCAAATTTGGCAGTTTGGAAAGGCGATCAAGTTGTAGTCACAATTAGCGCCGCTTCAATAATTGCTAAAGTCACGCGAGACCGCATAATGCGCGAAATGGATATCGAATTTCCAAACTATGGCTTTGCTGGACATAAGGGTTACATCACGGCCTCACACACCAACGCTCTTATTGAACATGGTCCATGTGTTCAACATCGCCGCTCATTTTCTAATGTTGCTGCGCTTATTCACAAGTAAATCAGCAGCGTTAAGTTAGGTCTGCACGGGAAATTATCGTTCCCGACCATGCAGAGAAAAACGAATCAAATAACTGGAGCCTTTGGCGAAGAAGTTGTTAGCAAGTTCTTAACCGGAAAAAATGCAGAGATAATCGAGCGAAACTGGCGAATCCGCGAAGGTGAAATCGACATCATTGCCATGTATCCATCTGGCACATTTGCTTTTGTTGAAGTCAAAACCAGGTCATCTGTAGCTTTTGGTCATCCATTCGAAGCTATCAACCGTGAAAAAGCTCATCGCATGCAACGCCTAGCTTTAGGTTGGCTTGCAACTCACGGTTGTTTGGGGTGTGACTATCAAATAGATGTTGCCGCGGTACTAATTGCTGCCGATGGTTCGCACACAATTGAATATCGCGCCGCAGTCCTATGAGCCTTGCGCAAACAAAATCGGTGGCATTACTTGGACTTGATGGCCACGTAGTTACTGTTGAAGTAGATATTGCCGATGGCTTACCCATGTATTCATTGCTTGGTTTGCCCGATGCTGCACTTTCAGAATCACGAGATCGTGTAAGAGCGGCGATTGTGAACTGCGCAGAAATCTGGCCAAATCGAAAAGTAACTGTTTCACTTTCACCAGCTTGGCTACCAAAAAGTGGATCAAGTTTTGATTTGGCAATATGTATCGCAATTTTGTCGGCTAATACAACGGTTGCGCCTGATTCAATTGCCGAAGTTGTCTTTTTAGGTGAACTATCACTTGATGGAAAAATCCGGTCAGTGCGCGGGGTTTTACCAGCGTTAATCGCTGCACAAAAAGCTGGAATCAAAGTAGCCGTAGTTCCGAAAGCAAATTACGGCGAGGCACAACTGATGCAAGGAATCGAAATCATTGCAATGGAGCACATAAAACAAGTCATTCGCTGGCTGCGTACAGGAGAGCGAGAAATAGCTGATGTGATTGATATGCAATGGCAACCCAGTGATCTCAATATTGATTTTGCTGACGTTGCCGGCCAACCTCAAGCACGCTTGGCTGCAGAAGTTGCAGCAATTGGTGGTCACCATATTTTATTAATTGGCCCACCTGGCGCCGGAAAAACAATGATTGCAGAAAGAATTCCAACAATCCTTCCGGCATTAACCGTTTCGCAAGCCTTGGAAGTTGCCGCGGTACATTCGATTGCCGGATCATTTGCTACGCGTTCGCCAACATCTCTTGTTGCACCGATAGTTTCACCGCATCACACAACTACACGTGTAGCAATGGTGGGCGGCGGAGCTCATGCCATAAAACCGGGAGCGTGTTCACTTGCACACAATGGAGTTCTTTTCATTGATGAAGCTCCGGAATGTCCAGCAGGTGTTTTAGATTCTCTTCGTCAACCACTTGAAGCAGGCACAATCACAATCGCGCGCAGTATTGGAAATGTAACTTTTCCGGCTCAATTTTTACTCGTCCTAGCCGCAAATCCATGTCCGTGCGGAAAATTCACAGGCAGAGGTCACAACTGCACATGTTCCTCGCAACAAGTGCGTCGCTATTTAGGTCGTTTGTCTGGGCCGCTCATGGATCGAATTGATATGCGCGTTCATGTAGATCCAGTTGGGCGCGTAGATATGGCGCGCGCGGAGTTAGGGGAGTCCAGCGCGAATATTCGCGAACGAGTAATTGCCGCAAGAGCAATTGCACAGCAGAGATTCATTGATCATCCATGGTCTTTAAATTCACAAATCCCATCGCGTGCGCTTCGATCGGTTTTTGCTCCAGAACGTATTGCCATGAATTTTCTGCATGAAGAACTCGATAAAGAACACATAACGGCCAGAGGGTTGCACAAGATTATTCGTGTTTCCTGGAGC
>WLCU01000058.1 GCA_009705165.1 Actinomycetota bacterium
GAAAGACATCACATAGTGATGGATTAAATCTATTGCCAGATATTGAAGTAATTCCACACTATGACAAAATGCTTGGATGGTTGCCAGATCGTGTGGCTTCTTTCATTGTGCGCATTGGCGCAGAATCCACATTAATTGGAATCGATGAAAACACCGCGTTGATAAACGATGACATATGGAGAGTTGTAGGCGTTGGCAAAGTTCACATTTTGCGTGGGGCGCTAGAAATATCTCAAAACTAGCTCACTATATGAGGGCTACTACTCTTACTTTTCATTGATTGCTGGCTAAGCCAGGTCTACTTTCAATCCAACATTGCGCGCACCGTTGCGTGCCTAGACGTTGGAGGAAAAATGACTGATTTCATTGCTCCCGGACAACCCGGAAGCAAAGTTAATTACGCAGCACGATATGACCAATGGATCAATGGTGAGTATGTAAAACCAGATTCAGGTCAATATTTTGAAAACGTAACTCCAGTTACTGGAAAAGTTTTCTGCGAAGTTGCACGTGGTAATGCCAAGGACATCGATAAAGCTCTAGATGCTGCACATGCAGCTGCACCTGCGTGGGGTAAGACTTCTGCAACTGAGCGCGCAATAATCCTTAACAAGATTGCAGATCGCATGGAAGCAAATGTTGAGGCGATTGCAGTTGCTGAAACTTGGGAAAACGGAAAGCCAGTTCGTGAAGCGCTCTATGTCGATATCCCACTAGCAATAGATCACTTTAGATATTTTGCTGCCGCAGTCCGCGCTCAAGAAGGAACTGCAGGCGAATTAGATCATGACACTGTGGCGTATCACTTCCATGAGCCACTAGGAGTTGTTGGTCAGATCATTCCGTGGAACTTCCCAATCTTGATGGCGGTCTGGAAATTAGCTCCAGCTTTAGCTGCAGGTAACTGCGTTGTTTTAAAGCCAGCTGAACAAACTCCAGTTTCAATTCTTTTCTTAATGGACATCATTAAAGATCTATTGCCACCAGGAGTTGTAAATATCGTTAATGGCTTTGGCGTTGAAGCAGGTAAGCCACTTGCCTCATCACCTCGTATTGCCAAAATTGCATTTACTGGTGAAACCACAACTGGTCGTTTAATCATGCAATATGCCTCAGAAAACATCATCCCTGTCACTCTTGAATTAGGTGGCAAGAGCCCAAACATCTTCTTTAATGATGTTGCAGCTGAAAATGATGCGTTCTACGACAAAGCCCTTGAAGGCTTCACAATGTTTGCAGTAAATCAAGGCGAAGTGTGTACTTGTCCATCACGTGGTCTTGTGGAATCAAAGATTTATGACAAGTTCATGGGTGATGTAACTGCCCGAACTCAAGCAATCAAGATGGGTAATCCATTAGATCTATCAACAATGATGGGTGCGCAAGCCAGCACTGATCAGTTAGAAAAAATCCTTTCTTACTTAGATATCGGAAAGAAAGAAGGCGCAAAAGTAATAACTGGTGGAGAGCGCGCAGATCTTGGCGGCGAACTATCTGGTGGCTATTACGTGATGCCAACAATCTTTGAAGGTAACAACAAGATGAGAATCTTCCAGGAAGAAATCTTCGGACCAGTTGTCTCTGTGACAAAGTTTGATGGCTTTGATAACGCCATGGAAATTGCAAATGACACTTTGTATGGACTAGGTGCAGGTGTATGGACTCGCGATATGAATACCGCTTATCGTGCAGGACGGGCAATTCAAGCTGGTCGCGTCTGGACTAACTGCTATCACGCATATCCAGCCGGTGCAGCATTTGGTGGTTACAAGGCTTCTGGAATTGGCCGCGAAAACCATAAGATGATGCTTGATCATTACCAACAGACAAAGAACCTGCTAGTTTCGTATTCACCAAACAAGCTCGGTTTCTTCTAAGGAGAACACATGACACTGCCGTCTCGCGTTGATTACACACGCGAGGCGGCATTGTTATTAATAAAACTTTCTGCAATCAACGGAGCTTTGATGTTTCACCAATCAGGCGGCTGTTGTGACGGGTCGTCTCCCATGTGTTATCTCAAAGGTGAATTTCGTGTTGGTGGATCAGATGTTTTAGTTGGGGAACTTGAAATCCCAGAACTGCACGAAGCAATTCAAGTCTGGATGTCAGCTTCCCAATTTGAGTACTGGAAACACACGCACCTAACCATTGATGTTGTTGATGGACGTGGAGGTGGCTTTTCACTTGAATCAACCGAAGGCAAACGATTCTTAATTCGCTCTCGGCTATTTACGGACGAAGAGTGGGCGTTATTAGAAAACTCCCCAGTTCAAACGGGGGCATAAAAAAACCCGCCGTAGTTAGCGGCGGGTTTTTTTATTTAAAGAATTTAAACACGCTCTCCAGTTGTTGTGCTGAATAGGTGTACTGCTGAAGGAATAGCAGAAACTGTAATTGTCTCGCCAGCCTTAGGAGGATTCTTTGGATCCCAGCGAACAATTACTTGCGCGCCTTCATCAGTTGAGTTCGCAAACTTAACTGTTGAATCAGCAGGCTTTCCATAAACGAAAGCATCTGAGCCAAGTTCTTCAACTACTTCAACCAAAACATGGAAGCCTTGAGAAGAAGGTGTGAAGCCTTCTGGGCGAACGCCAACAGTTACTTCATTTCCAGCTGATGCAGGAACATCAATTGCTAGATCCCCAAGCATTGCCTTGCCTCCGCTAACTGGCGCATTGAGCAAGTTCATAGCTGGTGAACCAATAAAGCCTGCAACGAAAGCATTTGCTGGGTTGTCATAAAGATTACGAGGTGTGTCTACTTGCTGTAGCAAACCATCTTTTAGAACTGCAACACGATCACCCATTGTCATAGCTTCAACTTGGTCGTGCGTTACATAAACAGTTGTGATTCCTAGACGGCGCTGCAATGCAGCAATTTGTGTACGAGTTGCAACACGCAATTTCGCATCAAGGTTTGAAAGAGGTTCATCCATGAGGAAAACCTGTGGTTCGCGAACAATCGCGCGGCCCATTGCAACGCGCTGGCGTTGTCCACCTGATAGAGCTTTTGGTTTGCGCTCTAGGTATGGCTCGAGATCAAGAAGCTTTGCTGCTTCAAGAACACGGCGTTCGCGTTCTTCTTTTGGTGTTCCAGCGATTTTTAGTGCGAAGCCCATGTTCTCTGCAACTGTCATGTGTGGATACAGTGCATAAGACTGGAAAACCATCGCAATATCGCGATCCTTTGGTGCAACGTTTGTTACGTCGCGATCACCGATCAAGATTCTTCCGTTATCGACTTCTTCAAGTCCGGCCAACATACGTAGTGATGTTGACTTTCCGCAGCCAGATGGGCCGACTAAAACCAAAAACTCACCATCATTAACAGTGAGATTTAATTTATCGACAGCTGGTGCCGTTGTTCCTGGATAGATACGTGATGCGGCTTCAAAAACTACTGATGCCATGAGATTGCTCTCCTTCTCCGGGCAGGTACGTGCCCGACGGTCCGTGGATGAAGGTGATGGTCCGGATGGACCAACACCGCAAAGATTACGCGTAAAAGGGGCAGATGCCAATGCCGGGCCTAAAGGCCGTGCCGTATAGTTGGCCACATAATGCAGACTCACTCGGTCGGTACGTTATTTGCGGATTTAGCCCTAGTGGCCAGCCTTATTTTATTGGCCGCCCTTTTCGTTGCTGCTGAAATTGCACTCATCTCCTTGCGCGAAAGCCAGATCCGCCAAATCGCTGGCCGGGGAAAACGCGGCGCTCGCGTTGCAAAGTTGGCTGAAAACCCCAACCGTTTCTTAGCTGCGGCACAAGTTGGCGTAACCGTCTGCGGCTTTTTATCTGCAGCCCTTGGCGCCGAAAAACTTGGAGGCTACGTAATCCCTTGGCTTGAAGAAAAAGGTCTGTCTACTGGCTTGAGCACAACAATTTCAATTATTGGTGTGACTTTAGTGATCGCATATTTTTCACTGGTATTTGGCGAACTTGTGCCAAAACGTTTGGCTTTGTTTAGAAGCGAAGAAATTTCTTTGGCATCGGCAGGAATTATTGATGTGATTGCCAAAATTTTCCGCCCAGTCATTTGGCTGTTATCAAGGTCTACAGATTTTGTAGTTCGCGGATTTGGAATCGATCCAAAGGAAGCGCGAAGCCAGATTTCTGAAGAAGAGCTCCTTGATTTAGTTGCCGGCCATGCCGCGTTAACTGATGAAGAACGCGACATCGTAGAAGAAGTATTCAATGCATCTGAGCGCCAAATCCATGAAGTCATGGTGCCGCGCACCGAAGTTGATTTTATGGATGCATCTTTAACTGTTGGAAAAGCCATTGAAGTTGCAGTTGACCGTGCGCACTCACGTTACCCAGTGATCCGTGGATCATCGGATGAAGTTATCGGTTTTATTCATGTGCGCGACTTACTCGATACTTCGCTTGCATCAAAGGCAACCAAAATAATTGAACTGGTTCGAAACATTATGTTCCTGCCAGGTACCAAAGGAATTCTGCCTGCGCTAACTGAGATGCGTGAACAAGGCCAGCATGTAGCAATCGTTTTAGATGAGTATGGCGGCACTGATGGAATTGTCACCCTAGAGGATTTAGTTGAGTGCCTCATTGGTGATATTCGTGATGAATACGATGAAGATGAGGGCGAAGTTTTACAAGAAGCACGCACTGGTGATTTTGAAGTCGATGGACTTATTTCAATTGCGGACTTAATTGAACAAATAGGCCTTGAAATTCCAGATGGGCCATATGAAACAGCAAGCGGATTTGTCATGCACTATTTAGGAAGAATCCCCAAAGAACACGATGTTGTCAGCGTCAACGGGCTGCGAATTACTGTGCTTTCGATGGAAGGTAAACGCGCTGGCCAGTTATTGATCTCTCGCACCTCCTGATGTGTGAAAGAATTAACGCATGAGCACCAAGCGAGTTTTATCTGGAATTCAGCCTACAAGCGATTCATTTCACCTAGGGAACTATCTTGGCGCAGTAAAGCAGTGGGTCGATCTTCAAGATGGCCACGATGCCTTCTATTGCATCGTAGATTTGCACGCACTTACTGGTGAAATCGAGCCATCACTTTTGCGCAAACGCACCTTAGCTTCAGCTGCTCAATTACTTGCACTTGGGATTTCGCCAGAAAAGTCAACTCTTTTTGTTCAATCTCAAGTTCCACAACACAATCAACTTGGTTGGTTAATGGAGTGCATGGCAGGTTTTGGTGAGGCAAGCCGTATGACGCAATTCAAAGATAAATCTGCAAAAGGTGGCGCTGATTCTGCACGTGTTGGTTTATTTACTTATCCAATGTTGCAAGCGGCCGATATTTTGTTGTATCAAGCAGATCTAGTGCCAGTAGGTGAGGATCAGCGTCAACATATTGAACTCACTCGTGACTTAGCCGGTCGTTTTAACACTCGCTTCGGTCAGACATTTACTATCCCTGATAATTTTATTTTAAAGACTGCGGCCAAAATACAAGACTTGCAGGATCCATCGTCAAAAATGAGTAAGTCTTCGGGCTCTGTCGCCGGTGTACTAGAACTTATGGATACACCAGAATCAAATGCAAAAAAGATTAAAAGCGCAGCAACTGATGCAGGCCGCGAAGTGACATTCGATGAAAAAGAAAAGCCAGGAATTAGTAATTTACTAACAATCCATAGCGCGCTTTCAGGTCAAAGCATTGAGAGTATTGAAAAAGAGTTTGAAGGTAAGGGCTACGGTGATTTCAAGGGAGCTGTCGCAGAAGTTGTCGTTGAGTACTTCCGCCCAATCCGCGCAAACGCGCTTGAACTTTTAGGTGATGAAAAGCATTTGCTTGATCTTTTGCATGAAGGTGCAGCAAAAGCACGCGTAGTAGCCTCACAAACCCTTGAAAAAGCCTATGAGAACTTGGGAATCGTTAAATAAGCGAGAGTTAGCACTATCAAGGCCAGGTTGAGAGTTTTCCAAAACGTTACATCAGTAGTTCCAAAACCAGCGGGTGCGTGTTGAGTTTATTCATGCACAACTACTAGGCTCGCATCCACACAGAGCTTTTATAGCTGCTAAAGCGCCTATAAAAGAGCCCCTTGAAGGAGGAAAATTGAAGAAAGTATTTCGTCTCGTAGCAGTAATCGCTGCTGCAACTCTTGCTGTTACAGCATTTGTTGCGCCATCAGCAACTGCAGCATCAAAGGTAAAAGTTGGTCTTGCTTATGACATCGGTGGCCGCGGAGATAAGTCTTTCAATGACTCTGCAGCAGCTGGTCTAGAAGCAGCTAAGAAGAAGTTTGGTGTTACTGCTAAAGAAGTAACAGTCACAACAGGTTCAGATTCAGAGCGCGAAGACAAGCTACGTCTTCTTGCTAAGGCTGGATACAACCCAATCATCGCAGTTGGTTTCTTGTATGCAGGCCCACTAAAGGCCGTTGCATCAGATTATCCAAATGTTCAATTCGGAATTATTGATGATGCATCTGTAGATCTTCTCAATGTTGCATCACTTGTGTTCGCTGAAGAGCAAGGTTCATACCTTGCAGGTGTTGCAGCAGCACTTGGATCAAAATCA
>WLCU01000059.1 GCA_009705165.1 Actinomycetota bacterium
GCTTTTGCCCAGCACGAATACGTAATTTCTGGATTCCTAGCCCTAACAATCTTGGCATTGGCATTGACCTACTTAACCAAGATTTCTATTCCGCTTAAGTTTTTCATCACAGGAATCTTGTTGCTCACAGCTTTCGTAATTGGGCCAATTCTTTATACCGTGACGATGTCTGGTTTTAATTACAAGACCGGCAACATAATTTCAAAAGAAGAAGCCATAGTACAAATTAAGGCACGTGGTATCGAGGCAGATTCATCAGGAACTTCTTTTGATATCAAGTTGGGTACCTCTAACGGTCAAGAAGCGATTTTGGTGTCAGATATAGCTAATGCAAAATACTTCATTTCAACTGCCGACTCACGTATTTCAGTAGCAAGTAACTCGGTAACGCTAAATGAGTATGGCGTAGCAATATCAGCACCGGATTTTGTATTGCTTACAGATGCGCAATTAGCTGGGGCCGATAAGTCTTATTCTAAAATTCATTTTGCCTATGAAGGAAACTACTTCATTGCGCTAGAAGGTTTTGATGTCGGAATTGTTTCTCGTCAAGTGTTGGAATACGTTGCAGCAAGTGACGAGTTCAAAAATCTCGTAGACGGATCCACTTATCGAGATAATGGGCGTGGAAACTACGCTCTTGCCGATGATAAGGCAGCGATTCTTGAACCTGGATGGCGCGCACCAATTTGGTTTGAAAACTATTCAAAGATCTTGACTGATCCAAGAGTGCGCGAACCATTAGTTCGAGTCTTCATTTGGACCGTTGCATTTGCATTATTAACAGTTCTGACAACATTTGCCCTTGGCCTTCTTTTGGCCTTAGCCCTTAATAAACCAATTCATGGCCGACGTATTTACCGTTCTATTTTGGTTCTACCTTATGCGATGCCTAGCGTTATGAGCATTCTTATTTGGGGTGGAATGTTTAATACTGAGTTTGGTGCAATAAATGCATTGCTTGGGACGAATATTGCATGGTTCTCTGATCCCAACTTTGCCCGCGTAGCCGTAATTTTAGTAAATCTCTGGCTGGGTTTTCCTTACTTCTACTTAATCTCTAGTGGGTCATTGCAAGCGATCCCAAGTGAACTTCTAGAAGCTGCAGCAATTGACGGCGCAAATCCTCGGCAGATATTTAGAAAGATCACTTTGCCGCTGTTATTGCAGATTCTCTCTCCGCTTTTGATTGCATCCTTTGCCTATAACTTTAATAACTTTAATTTGATTTACTTGCTTACAGGTGGCGGACCACGAAATGAATTAGATGGCGAAATTGCAGGAGCTACAGATATTTTGATTAGCTATACCTACAAGATAGCTTTTGGAACCGGTACGCAAGATCTTGGACTTGCCAGCGCAATCTCACTGATTATCTTTGTTTTAGTTGCATCCATCTCACTTTACGGATTACGTAAATCCAAAGTATTGGAGACCTTCGGATGAAAAAATGGTTAAGACAGGATTCATGGCGACACGTCATTGCCTTTGCAATCTGCCTTTTTTCACTTTTCCCACTTTATTTAGTGGTGATTTCATCGTTTAATTCTTCAGGCAGCTTGCAATTAACTTCATTTATTCCACAAGAGATTTCATTTAAGAATTACCAATTACTTTTTAACAACCCAACAATCCCGTATTTAACTTGGGTTAAGAACTCACTGGTTATTGCCGGTGCGGTTGCGATTTTGTCAGTGATGATTGGCTCTGCATCAGCTTTTGCCTTTAGTCGTTTAGCGTTTAAGGGCCGAAAGACCGGAATCCAACTCTTGCTTTTGGTGCAGATGTTTCCTGCAATTCTGGCGATATCTGCCGTTTACGTAATCATGGAGCGCGTTTATACCTTTGCTCCTGCGATCGGCTTAGGAACTAGGCCCGGACTGTTGCTTGTCTATTTAGGCGGAGCAATGGGCGTAAATATCTGGCTGCTTAAAGGTTTCGTGGATTCGATTCCTGCTGAGTTAGATGAGGCAGCAAAGATAGATGGCGCATCTGAAGTTCAAACATTTTGGCTAATTTTCGTGCCTTTAGCTTCGCCCGTTCTGGCCGTAGTCGCCCTCTTAAGTTTTATCGGAACGTTTAATGAGTTTATTTTGGCGCGATTGTTCCTCGTGGACATGGAAAATCGAACTGTTGCTGTTGGCCTACAACAATTTATTGGCGGACAGTACTCACAAAATTGGGGACCTTTCGCAGCTGGCTCAATTCTTGCATCTGTCCCAATCGTGATTATTTTCCTTTCACTCCAAAAATATATTGTGAGTGGACTTACTGCAGGATCGGTAAAGGGTTAATGCTTAGAAGAAGCTTGATTCTTATCGCTTCTTCACTGTGTTTAATTCTTACAACAAATTCTTTTGCAGCAGCGCCAACTTCTGATTCAGTCAAAGTTGGTCTGTCCAAGGATTTAATTTATTTTGTATTTCCCGATCGCTATCTCAACGGTGATACAACTAATGATTCATATCCCGGGTTTGATCCCAGAAGTACCGCCTTTTTCCATGGTGGAGATTTAAAAGGTCTAACTGGATCCTGCAGCGAAGGTGATAATGGCTTGGCCCGGATCAAGAAGTTAGGTTTTACTGCCGTTTGGGTTACACCATTAGTTGTGCAACAAAAACCCACACCAAACGGTGCCGGCTATCACGGTTATTGGGGTGTTGACTTCCTAAACGTTGATCCACATCTGGGCACCAAAGCGGACATGGTTGCATTTGCGCAATGTGCCAAGAAGTTAAATTTAAAGTTGATTCTAGATGTAGTCACAAATCACACCGGTGACGTAATTTCCTATAACGATCGAACTGCTTACATTTCAAGTGATTTAACAAATGCCAAGAATCCTTCCTGGCTCAATGAATTGAGCAATTATCACAACGTTGGAAGCATGAGTAATTGTTGGGGTGAAGGCTCATGTACGCAGATCGGTGATTTCTACGGACTTGATGACCTCGCAACCGAAAAAGCAGTTGTATATAACGGTTGGGCCGATGTTTATGGGCAGTGGATTAAGGATTACGGAATCGCAGGTTTTCGTGTTGATACGGCAAGACATGTCGACGATAACTTCTTTACGAATTGGTCACCGCAGATTAATGCGAGTGCAAAATCTGTAGGTATCGATAATTTTACGGTTTTTGGTGAAGTTTATGATGCAAATCCAATTAACTTAATGAATTTCGTCCGCCGAAATAAAATCCAGACGGTCTTAGATTTTCCTTTCCAGCGCTCTGCAACCGAGTTTGCATCAGGATATTCCGATGCAAATGTTATTGAAAACTTATTTGCCTACGATGATCTTTATACAAGTGCAACTTCAGATGCAAGCAATTTAGTTACTTTTCTGGGTAATCACGATATGGGTCGCGCGGGAATGATAATTGAATCGAAGCGCATCAATAAAGCCAATGAACTCTTGCCACGCACTTTGCTTGCACATGCACTTATGTATTTAACAAGAGGAATACCTACTGTCTATTATGGCGATGAAGTTGGAATGACCGGAAGTGGCAATGGCTCAGATCAGTTAGCGCGCCAGGATATGTTTTCGACAAAAGTAAGCACCTGGAAAACTGAGCTGCGCATTGGAAGCAAACCAATTGGAACCGGGGATTCTTTTTCAGTAACAGATAGCCATCCAATTGCTAAATATCTAAAAACCTTATCAAATCTGCGTTCCACAAATCCAGGCTTAAATAACGCAATGATGCGAGTCCGTTATGCCAAGGATGCGCTTTTAGTTATTTCCAAAAAAGATAGCACCGAAAATCGTGAATTCTTAGTTGCCTTTAATAACTCAACTAAACCCGTTAAGGCAACTATCTCTACCGCAACATCAACTGGGGGATGGAAAACTCTGCTTGGTAAAGTGTCTATGAGCAATAAAAAGGAAGTCGTAACAATCAACGTTCCGGCCCTATCAACTGTAGTTTTAAAGGCCAACAAAGGCATAGATCAAAGTGATGTCAAAGTTGGTAAAATAACTTCAGCGATGGACTTCTTAACTGGTTATTACGAAACCAAGGCTTCGGTAACTTCAAAAGACTTACTCAGTGTTAGTTTTTTTGCCAGAAAGAACGCAAATGAGAGCTGGATTTCATTAGGAACCGATACCAGCGCACCATTTAGCATTTATATAGATCCACTTGAATACGCCGGAAGCACGCTGGAATTGCGGGCACAGGCTTCAAACTCGAAGGGGGTTACCTATGAGTTACCGCATACAACCGTCACCATTGCCGCACCATGAATGTAATGTGGATTTGGGAAGTTAAGAACTAAGCCAAAATCGCATAGGTTGATCTAGATATTTTGCCCAAGAGCGCTCATTGTGACCGCTTCGCTCATAGATTTTGCTAGCAAAATCATGTGGCAAATATCCGCGTTTATGCATCAACTCATCCGCTAAGTCTTGAAAAGGTTGGTAATTTGAATCTAAACCTTTTGTGCCTCGGCTCATCCAAATCTTATGTGAACCTGGCGCAGGAAGTGATGCAATGGATTTTTCAACTAATTCATTACCGCCAAATGGCCAGTGTGGAGAAAGTGCAAGCGCTGTGGAAAATTTCTCTGGCAACTGAGCAACGGCATACAACGTTGCTAATCCGCCCATAGATGAACCAATCATGGCAGTGTTACTGGCGGGAATTCCTGGAGCAATTGCGGCAACGTATTGATTAAAAATAGTAGCTAAGTATTTATCGCCATGTAATTTGGTTGAATCAAAAACATCGGCAAACTCTTTTTGAACTGCAATTCCTTCGCGGAAATATTTCTCTGGTACCAAGTCACGGCCACGGCCCCAAGGATTTTCCTTAGAACTGCTGTGCCACACCGCGATAATCGCAGGAGGATTAAGACCAAGTTCTCGACTTACTCGATGTGCTGATTGAGCCATTTTCCACGTTTGCCCACGATGTGTTGAAGTACGTCCATCAAAAACGTTTTGACCATCATGGGCGATTAATAAGTGTGTAGCAGGCTCTTTTGGTAGCCAGTAATCAACAAAGCGAGCATCGAAGTCAACGCGCTTAACTTCGCCAGCAACGCCGCGGATTTGGAAGCGCTTAATCTCTTTCATACTGGTTAAATCTACCCATGTCCTCGCCTAAACGAAGCATTATGTGGTTTCGTCGAGACCTTCGAATTGGCGATAACCCCGCACTATTGGCGGCAATCGAAGCGGGCGATGAGATAGTTCCAGTTTTTATTTTGGATAAAAAACTTATTGAAATAACAGGAAGCAAGCGATTGGCATATCTTGCACAATCACTTCATTCCCTTGATGAATCACTAGGTAATTCTTTGCATGTGATGGTTGGAGATCAGGTCGAGGTACTCAATGATTTGATGAAGCGATATGGCGCAACATCAGTGCATATTTCAACTGAGTTTGAACCTTATGGTGCAGCGCGAGATGTGCGGGTTGAAGCTGCAGGAATACCGCTGGTTCGTACCGGAAGTCCATATGCAGTTGCACCAGGACGCGTATTAAAGCCAAGTGATGCAACGCCTTACAAGGTCTATACGCCTTTTTACCGTGCTTGGTGTGTTCATGGTTGGCGCAAACCAGCAGAGACCCCAAAAAAGATTAACGCAGTCAAACCACTAGAGAGTGATCGCAACTTTCCAGAATGGCAAATGCCAACAGATGCCTCTGTGACTATTGCCGGTGAAAAAGCAGCGTTAACCCGTTGGAAGTTATTTCAAAAGAGTGGTCTTGATTCATATGATGAAGGACGTAATCTGGCCGGCATAGATGGCACTAGTAAGTTAAGCGCGCATTTAAAGTGGGGCGAAATTCATCCGCGCACATTGTTGGCAGAGCTAGGTGATAGCAAAGCCCACGATACTTTTCGTAAAGAGATTGCTTGGCGTGAGTTTTATGCCGATGTACTTTTTAATAATCCGCATACAGATAAAGATTATTACTCCGCCAGGTTTGCCGAGATGCGTTATGACAAGCCTGATGCAAAGTTTGATGCGTGGAAGCAAGGCAAAACCGGTTACCCATTTGTGGATGCGGCTATGCGTCAGCTCATCAAGGAAGGGTGGATGCATAACCGCACGCGCATGGTTGTTGCATCATTTCTAGTTAAAGATCTTCACCTTGAATGGCAGTTAGGTGCCGAATTCTTCGAGCACCACCTTGTTGATTTCGACGTAGCCTCAAATGCGCATGGTTGGCAGTGGACTGCTGGATCAGGCACGGATGCTTCACCGTATTACCGCGTCTTTAATCCCATCGAACAAGGCAAGCGTTTTGATGAAAATGGCGATTACATTCGAAAGTATGTTCCCGAACTTGCACATTTAAGCGCTGCTGAAATCCACGAACCCTGGTTGTTTTTAGATGGATACAGCAAGGGTTACCCAGAGCGAATTGTTGATCACGCAGTTGAAAGGTTGGAATCCCTAGCTCGTTTGCAGGAGATTAAAGCCGACAAACCCCAAGACCCTCGCGTTTAGCTCGATACATCGCATCATCTGCTCGGCGCAATAAA
>WLCU01000006.1 GCA_009705165.1 Actinomycetota bacterium
ACATGGCAACAAACCGAACGTGTTGATGATGTTTTAAGTGATGATGAAATCGCAAAGCAGTGGGAATACAACGTAGTTGACCCTCACACGCCTAGGCTTTCAGCACCGATAGTTGAAAATACAGAGGATGGAGATGACAAGTGAGCCGAGCACAGATCTCTTCTGCAAAGCGCATCGTCATCAAGATTGGCTCATCTAGTCTTACTGGCACTGCAGGATCTGCATTAGATGCAGCAGCCGTAGACAAGCTCGTAGATGTAGTTGCAGCATGCAGAGCACGTGGTGCTGAAGTTGTTGTCGTTTCATCTGGCGCAATTGCGGCCGGATTAGCACCACTTGGTTTAACAACTAGACCAAAGGATTTAGCTACACAGCAAGCCGCGGCATCAGTTGGACAAGGTCTTCTCGTTGCTCAATACACCCAAAGTTTTAATCGTCATGCAATCACTGCTTCACAGGTTTTGCTTACCACCGAAGATGTTGTGCGCCGTTCTCACTACCAAAATGCGCAGCGCACGTTATATCGCTTGCTCCAACTTGGCGTCGTGCCAATCATCAATGAAAATGACACGGTTGGAACTCGTGAAATTCGTTTCGGAGATAACGATCGTTTAGCAGCTTTAGTTGCATTGCTAATTGGTGCTGATTTATTAGTTTTAGTTTCAGATATTGATGCTTTATATGATGCTCCACCAACTCAACCTGGCGCAAAGCGCATTCATGAAGTTGCTTCTATTGCAGATATCGAAGGCATAACTCTTGGCGGCGCTGGTTCGGCCGGTGTTGGTAGCGGGGGAATGGTGACAAAAGTTGAAGCTGCGCGCATCGCAACTTCAGCAGGAATTCCTATGCTATTAACTTCACTTCAAGATTTGGATAAAACTCTTTCTGGCCAAGATTTTGGAACTAATTTTCATGCCCAAGAAAGCAAAACGACTTCACGGCTTTTGTGGTTGGCGCATGCCACAAAACCACATGGCAAGTTAATTCTTGATGCTGGGGCAGTTAAGGCAATCCTCGAACGCGGAGTTTCTTTATTGCCTGCAGGAGTCACTGCCGTTGAGGGTGAATTCATTGCTGGTGATGCAATTGAACTCGTTGGTCCAGATGGAACCGTTATTGCACGCGGACTAGTCGCATTTGATTCAGATGATTTGCCAAAGATGCTGGGTCGATCAACTAAAGAACTTGCAGCAGAAATGGGCGCAGAGTACGAACGCGAACTAGTTCACCGTGACGATTTAGTTTTGCTCTGAAATTTCGCGCAAAACTGCAGCTACCTTTGAACTGATTCCGTCAGAACTTGTCGGCATATCTGAAAGTTTGACAATCACAGTGTCATGCAACGGATCTTGGTAGATATATTGACCATGCAGACCTAACATCAAATTCACGCCAGGATATGGATGCCACATTTGTGCGCCATAACCCCAACCATAATCTAGAGTCACTGCAGGCGTTGAAAGTCGTGCTTTCCATGAAGTACTTGCAATCTTTGGATCACCACTCATCAATGCTTGCCCAACACGTGCATAGTCACGCGCGGTGGCATTGAAACAGCAAAAAGCTTTTTCGTGACCTTGTGCATTATCAACATTCCATGTTGCATCGTAATCTGCACCAATTTTTTGCCAAACTCGATCTGTAAACTCTTCAGCAAGATATCTACCAGTAACTTTCTGAACAATCATTCCTAGCATCTGGGTATTGACGCTTCGGTACTCAGGAAATGTTCCTGGCTCTTCTCTCATTTTGCGGTTATGCATCAAGAACCAGTTTATATCGGTAGTTGCATACATCTGTGCGATTGCAACACCCCAGCCAGATGGACCAGTTGGATAGTTGTCTGAAACGCTAATTCCTGAATTCATGTCCAGTAAATTCTTGATAGTGACTTTGTCAAAAGATGAATCGGCTTTAAATTCAGGAAGAATGCTTACAAAAGTATCGCTTTCTTTGATCTTACCTTCATCAATGAGCTGTCCAATTAAAATTGAAGTCATTGTTTTAGCAACTGAATAAGATGGCAATACAGTTGATTTAGTTTTCCCGTTCCAATACTGCTCGTATGTGATTTTGCCGCCTCTAATAACAAGGAATGCATTGGTATTTGTCTCTTTTAGGAATACGTCGAAACTCTGTTTTTTGCCATTCCAAGTAACTTGGTCAAAAGTTTCTGCTTGCCCACTTACCCATGGCGCAAATGTTGATGGCGCAGCAACTATGTAATGAAACGGCATTAACTCGGGAGTCTTGGATGCGGGAGCCAAACCCAATTTAATTGCTGCAATGGGTTCGGGATACCGAATCGCTTTAGTCAGCCCAAAAAGCGCCAAATATATAACTAAAAGGAAAATGAGAGTTCGACGGATTAATTTGATCACGGCAAGAGCCTAACCCCCAGTAGGCTTTCCTCCATGAGTGCAACACAAATCGTTCATGAATTAGCCGATGTTGCCCGCACGGCTGCCCGCACTTTGAGCGTTGCCACAGGCGCTGAACGCAGTGCAGCGCTAATTGCAATTGCAGAAGCTATCGAGTCAAGAAGCTCGGAGATCCTTGCTGCAAATGAAGAAGATATGGTGCGCGGCCGAGCTGCCGGAATCAATGCTTCGCTATTAGATCGTTTATTACTCACTCCAGCACGCATCGTAGGAATTGCTAATGGTGCGCGCCAAGTTAGTGCTTTGCCAGATCCGCTTGGCCTAACTCTTCGTCAATCAACTTTGCCAAATGGAATTGATCTACAACAAATAACTGTGCCTTTTGGTGTTATAGGAATGGTTTATGAAGCACGTCCAAATGTAACTGTTGATGCAGCAGTAATTTTATTAATGTCAGGCAATGCTGCGCTCTTGCGCGGTTCTTCTAGTGCTGCTTCTAGTAATCAAATTCTTGTAACCGTAATGCGAGATGCACTAGCTAGTACTTCGATATCTCCAGATGTAATTCAACTAGTGCCCTCTGATGATCGTGAAACAGTAAAAGCTTTGCTTCATGCCCGCGGGAAGGTCGATTTAGTGATTCCGCGCGGAAGCGCTTCCCTTATTCGTATGGTGGTTGATGAATCAACTGTTCCAACAATTGAAACTGGGGCTGGCGTCTGTCACGTATATATCGACGAGTTCGCCGACCTTGCTAAAGCTGTTCCAATAATTATTAACTCAAAAGTACAACGCCCAAGTGTGTGCAATGCCGCAGAAACACTTTTGATTCATAAGACAGTTGCCCATGATTTTGTACCCATTGCATTAAAAGCACTACATGAGGCGGGAGTTGTACTTCACGGTGACTCACAGGTAATAGCTTTGGCGGGATCAATTCCAGTCGCTCAAGCAACTGAAGAAAATTGGTGCACCGAATACGGAACGTTAGAGATGAATGTTGCAGTTGTTGATGACGTTGATGCAGCTAGTGCACACATAGCCAAGTATGGAACTCAGCACACTGAGGCAATCGTTACTGAAAATAAGGCCAATGCGGCGAGATTTATTGCACTAAGTGATTGCGCGGCAGTAATGGTCAACACCTCGACACGATTTACTGATGGCGAACAGATGGGCTTTGGCGCAGAAATTGGAATCTCTAATCAAAAACTCCATGCCCGTGGGCCAATGGGTCTTGAAGCAATGACGACAACGACCTGGATTGTTACTGGAAATGGCCAAATTCGCAGTTAAGCGCGAAATTAATTAGACTCTCGCCCATGACCAGCCTGTCTCGTGATGATGTTGCAAAGCTTGCTGGCCTTGCCCGCATTGAAATGAGTGATGAAGAGCTAGTCGCACTTTCAAATGAGTTCACAGTTATTTTGGATGCTGTTGCCCGTGTCCAAGAAGTCGCTGGCGAAGATGTTGTCGCTACTTCACACCCGCTTCCACTGCGAAATGTTTTCCGCCCTGATGTAGTGATTCCCTCACTTTCCCCACAAGATGCACTCTCAGGTGCACCTGCTCAAGAGGAACAACGTTTTCGTGTTCCACAGATTTTGGGTGAAGAATGATTCGCAACTCAGCTTCAGAAATGGCTAGCAAGTTAGCTAGCGGTGACGTTACATCCGTGCAGTTAACACAGGCACATCTAGATCAAATTGCAGCAGTTGATAAACAAGTTCATGCGTTCTTACATATAGACACTGAAGGCGCGTTAGCTCAGGCTGCAGCCGTTGATCTAAAACGCAAAAATGGCGACAAACTCTCACCTCTTGCTGGTGTTCCACTTGCACTCAAAGATGTAATGACACAAAAAGGTATTCCGACTACTTGTGGTTCAAAGATCCTTGAAGGTTGGCGTCCACCGTATGACTCAACGGTCGTTGCGAATTTAAAGAAGAATGACATTGTTATTTTAGGTAAAACAAATATGGATGAGTTCGCGATGGGTTCATCGACAGAAAACTCTGCATATGGTCCTACCCACAACCCATGGGATTTGTCCCGCATTCCTGGCGGTTCAGGGGGAGGATCTGCGGCAGCACTTGCAGCTTTCGAAGCACCTCTTGCAATTGGAACCGATACTGGTGGATCCATTCGCCAACCCGCAGCCGTTACCGGAACTGTAGGAGTAAAGCCAACCTACGGTGGAGTTTCTAGATTCGGTTTAGTTGCCTTCTCATCATCTCTTGATCAAGCTGGCCCATGTGCGCGCACAGTATTAGATGCTGCCTTATTACATGAGGCAATTGCAGGACATGATCCAAAAGATTCAACATCTATTAACGCACCGGTACCCGCCGTTGTTGCTGCAGCTAAAGCTGGCAATGTAAAAGGTATGAAGATTGGTGTCGTTAAAGAACTCAATGGCGATGGCTATCAACCCGGAGTACGTAAGCGCTTTGAAGAATCACTGGAACTTCTTGCTGCAGCTGGCGCTGAAATTGTTGAAGTATCTGCCCCAAACTTTGAATATGCCCTTGCTGCCTATTACTTAATTGCACCATCTGAGTGCTCATCCAATTTAGCCCGCTTTGATGCGATGCGTTATGGACTACGTGTAGGCGATGTTGAAGGCGCATCAGCCGAATCAGTTATGAATTTAACTCGCGAAGTTGGTTTTGGTCGCGAAGTAAAGCGCCGCATCATTTTGGGAACCTACGCACTTTCATCTGGATATTACGATGCTTATTACGGCAGCGCACAAAAAGTTCGCACTTTGATTACTCAGGATTTTAATAAAGCATTTGAAATTGCAGATGTATTGGTTTCGCCAACATGCCCAACTACTGCTTTTAAAATCGGTGAAAAAGCTGATGATCCTCTGGCTATGTACCTCAATGACATCGCCACTATTCCTGTAAATATGGCTGGTATTGGTGGGATGTCATTGCCTTCAGGCGTTGCCGATGAAGACGGACTCCCAGTCGGTTTCCAGATCATGGCACCAGTTATGAAGGATGAGCGAATGTACTCAGTCGGAGCATCACTTGAAGCATCCTTGCTTTCAAAGTGGGGCGCACCATTGCTTTCAACCATTCCAGTGTTAGCAGGTAGCAAATGAGCCTGACTTATGACGACGTAGTTGCAAAGTATGAACCAGTTCTTGGTCTTGAAGTTCACGTCGAACTTAATACAAATTCAAAGATGTTTTGTGGCTGTTCAACTATTTTTGGCGCCGAACCAAATACACAAACCTGCCCAGTTTGCTTAGCTTTGCCAGGTGCGCTGCCAACCGTTAATGAAAAAGCAATTGAATCAACGATCAAAATTGGCTTGGCACTTAACTGTTCGATTGCACCGTTTAGTCGCTTTGCTCGAAAGAATTACTTCTATCCAGATATGCCAAAAAACTTCCAAATTTCTCAGTATGACGAACCAATCTGCGTCAATGGTTATGTTGATGTTGAAATTGAAACTGATGAAGGCCCAAAAACTTTCCGCATTGAAGTTGAGCGCGTGCACATGGAAGAAGACACCGGTAAGTCACTTCACGTAGGCGGTGCAACTGGTCGAATTCATGGCGCTGAATATTCTTTGCTCGACTACAACCGCGCAGGAATCCCACTGGTTGAAATTGTTACCAAGATTGTTCCCGGTACCGGAAAATATGCCCCTGAAGTTGCTCGTGCATACGTTGCAGAGCTTCGCGACATTTTGCGCTCTTTAGGCGTTAGTGATGTAAAGATGGAGCAAGGTTCGCTTCGCTGTGATGCCAACGTTTCACTACGTTTAATCGGAGCCGAAGTTCTTGGGACTCGATCAGAGACTAAAAATGTTAACTCGCTTCGTTCAGTAGAGCGCGCAATTCGTGGCGAAATGATTCGCCATGCAGAGCTACTCAATAATGGCCAGCGAGTAATTCAAGAAACCCGTCACTTCCAAGAAGACACCGGGCTAACCCGCTCTGGCCGATCAAAAGAGCAAGCCGAGGATTATCGCTATTTCCCTGAACCAGATCTTGTTCCGGTAGCACCAGATGCTGCTTGGATTGAACAACTGCGCGCAGCATTGCCCGAGCGTCCTTCGATTCATCGCAAACGTTTGCAAGAGCAATGGTCAGTTCCTGACAAAGAAATGTCAGCGATGATTAACGCCGATGTCTTAGATGTTGTTGAAGCAACCGTGGCCCTTGGCGCCGATCCAGCTAAAGCACGCGGCTGGTGGTTAGGCGAAATCTCACGTATTGCAAATGAAAAAGATTCGGCAATTAAAGATTTGGCAATTAATGCATCAGATGTTGCTGAAATTGTTGCTTTAGTTAATTCAGGTGAGTTAACTGACAAATTAGCGCGCCAAGTTGTTGAAGGCGTTATTGCCGGTGAAGGAAAGCCAGCACAAGTTATTGCATCACGTGGAATAAAAGTTGTTAGTGATGATTCTGCCTTGATGGCTGCGATTGAAAACGCATGTGCTGCTCAACCAGAAACTGCGCAAAAAGTTCGCGACGGGCATATTCCTGCAGCAGGGGCCTTAATCGGTGCTGTAATGAAAGAAACAAAGGGCCAAGCAGATGCTGCTCGCGTACGAGAGCTTCTACTTGGCCACCTCGGTCAAAGTTCAAACTAGATTAGTGAGCAATCACGCCTTCAGTTTCAACTAACGCTTCTTTTCCAATATTGATAAAGAAAAATAGAACTATTGCACCAACAAATAACAAACCAGCACTAAATTTAAATGCAACCGTGAAGCCATGTGTCATTGCAAAAGGCTGGACCATTTTTCCCAACTCTGTATGTGCAGTTGCATAAGTAGCTGTTGCCGTGGCTGCCACTGTGTTTAGAAGCGCAGTACCTAGAGAGCCACCAATTTGCTGACTTGTATTAACCATCGCACTTGCTACACCTGTGTCATGGTGGGAAACAGCATGAAGGGAAGTAGAAGTTAGAGGGATAAAGACAAGGGCCATTCCACTAGACATGATCAAAAGAGATGGCATTACATGTGTTAGATATGAAGTTTCTGGCGTGATTCGAGTAAGCATCAATAGGCCAATGCCAGCTGCAATCAGACCTGGAACCATAAGTGGGCGTGGGCCAAACTTTGGCAAAAGCGTTGATGCGATTCCAGCAAAAACAATAATTCCGGCAGTAAATGGTAAGAAAGCAAAACCAGATTTAAGCGGACTGTAACCAAGGATTACCTGAAGATATAAACCTAGAAATAAGAACATTGAGAAAAGGCCTGCTCCAACTACAAGTGATCCTAAGTACGAACCACCACGGTTGCGTTCTGTGACAACGCGCAGCGGCATCAGTGGATTTTCTACCCGCTTTTCTATTGCAATAAATAGCGCAAGCAATACAACTGCGCCAACTAGAAATGCGATGGTATGAGAATCAGACCAACCATTTGTAGCTGCTTGATTAAATCCATAAGTAAGCGAGAACAAACCTGCAGTTGCAGTTAGTACACCAGGAATGTCATATGTGTTATCTCCCTGTGCCTTAGATTCGTGCACAAAGCGAATAGCCAAGATTGCGGCGATAATTGCAATCGGTGTATTTACTCCCAAGCACCAGCGCCACGAGAAAAACTCAGTTAGTGTTCCACCCAGAATTAAGCCAATTGCTGCGCCGCCTCCTGAAATTGCCCCAATAACGCCAAATGCTTTAGCGCGCTCAGCCGGGACAGTGAAAGTCACAGAGATAATTGCAAGAGCGGCGGGTGCAAGCAGAGCACCAAAAACGCCTTGAAGTGCACGCGCACCGAAAAGCATTCCCTGTGAAGTTGCAATTCCACCAAGTGCTGATGCCGCAGCAAAACCAATCAAACCAATTAGGAAGATTTTTTTGCGTCCCATGTAGTCGCCAATTCGCCCACCAAGAAGTAGTAATGAGCCGAAAGCCAATGTGTATGCAGTGATCACCCATTGTTGATTGGCATCAGAGATTCCAAGATCGAGCTTTGCACTTGGAATCGCAATATTCATAATTGAGCTATCAAGAACAATCATCAACTGTGAAATCGCGACAACGAAAAGAGTTCGCCATCTAGTTGGATCTAGGCCTTCGGGGGTGGTTATTTCGGACTTATTTGACTGTGGCACGCAAAAGCTCCAATTTCTGATTCAATGATTTGTTAGCAAGAGGGTAGAATTCTCTCATGTCGACTATGAAACCGCGCTCTGGCCTAGTTACTGATGGTTTAGAGCGAGCACCGGCCCGTGGAATGTTACGCGCAGTTGGAATGGGCGACGAAGATTGGGTAAAACCACAAATTGGAATCGTTTCTTCGTGGAATGAAATTACACCGTGCAATCTCTCACTTGACCGTTTAGCGAAAGCTTCTCGCCAAGGAGTTATAGATGCTGGTGGATTTCCAATGCAATTCGGAACTATTTCTGTTTCTGATGGAATATCAATGGGCCACGAAGGTATGCACTTCTCGCTCGTTTCTAGAGAAGTAATTGCTGATTCAGTTGAAACTGTTATGCAGGCTGAACGTCTAGATGGCATGGTGACTTTTGCTGGTTGTGATAAATCACTTCCGGGAATGATGATGGCTGCAGCCCGCATTGATGTTGCATCTGTATTTGTTTATGCCGGTTCTACTCTCCCAGGTCAGGTTGATGGAAAAGACGTCACAATCATTGATGCCTTTGAAGCTGTTGGAGCTTGTGCACGTGGATTGATTTCCCAAGAGCGCGTTGATCAAATTGAACGCGCAATCTGTCCGGGAGAAGGTGCTTGCGGAGGCATGTACACAGCGAACACAATGGCTGCAGTTGGTGAGGCCCTTGGTCTTTCTCTTCCTGGGTCTGCCGCACCTCCAGCTGTTGATCGCCGACGTGATGCATTTTCTGTTAAATCTGGTGAGGCAGTTGTTAATTTAATTCGCTTAGGAATAACTACTCGCGATATTTTGACTAAGAAAGCTTTTGAAAATGCAATCACCACAGTTATGGCGCTAGGTGGATCAACTAATGCCGTGTTGCATCTACTTGCTATTGCCCATGAAGCTGACGTTGATCTAACCCTTGAAGATTTCAACCGAATTGGATCAAAAGTTCCATTGCTTGGAGATCTCAAGCCTTTTGGAAAATTCGTCATGAGCGATGTAGATCGCGTGGGCGGTATTCCAGTAGTTTTAAAGATTTTGCTGGATGCAGGTTTCTTGCATGGTGATGTTTTAACTGTTACTGGAAAAACTATGGCGGAAAACTTGGCCGACATAAACCCTCCACTTCCAGATGGAGCAGTTTTGCACCCTGTATCAACTCCGCTTTCAACTGATGTTGGAATCACAATTCTTGGTGGAACTCTTGCCAGCGATGGTGCTGTCTGCAAAACCGCTGGAATTGGAATCGAATCATTTGAAGGACCGGCTCGTGTTTTCGAACGTGAACAAGCGGCAATGGATGCACTTGAAAATGGAACAATCCAAGCCGGAGATGTTGTAGTAATTCGCTACGAAGGTCCAAAGGGCGGACCAGGAATGCGCGAAATGCTAATGATTACTGGCGCGATTAAAGGCGCAGGCCTTGGCAAGACAACTTTGTTATTAACCGATGGCCGCTTTTCAGGTGGATCAACTGGTTTATGTGTAGGCCATGTTGCACCTGAAGCAGTAGATGGTGGACCGATTGCTTTTATTAAAGATGGCGACTTGGTCCGCATTGACATCACACAACGCACACTTGATTTGTTGGTTGACCCAGCAGAGCTGGAGCGAAGAAAAATCGGTTGGAAGCCTCTGAGCCATAAATACTCCCGTGGAGTCTTGGCGAAATATTCAAAGCTTGTCGGATCTGCATCAAAAGGGGCAGTCTGCGACTAGGCTCAAATTATGAGATGCCCGTCTCATGCCTTGACTGATACGCATGGTTCATTGGAGAATATGCCCATGAGCACAACATTCGTGGTGGTGATTTAGCAGCGCGTGATCTAACAATGATCATGCGCCGCCCTCAGTTATCTGAGGGTTTTTTCGTTTAATCACTTAAATGGATCTTAAGAAGGGAGAAGAACAATGAGTCAGATGACTGGGGCGAGTTCACTTGTGGCATCACTAGAAGCCGCTGGCGTAGATGTCATGTTTGGAATCCCTGGTGGCGCAATTCTTCCAGCTTATGATCCAATCTTTACAAGTTCTATTCGACACATCCTTGTTCGACACGAACAAGGTGCAGGGCATGCGGCAACTGGATATGCCCAAGTAACCGGTCGTGTTGGAGTTTGTATTGCAACATCTGGCCCAGGTGCAACAAACCTTGTAACACCACTAGCTGATGCTGCAATGGATTCTGTTCCAGTCGTTGCGATTACGGGTCAAGTTCCATCCGTTGCAATCGGTACCGATGCTTTCCAAGAAGCCGATATTCGCGGCATCACAATGCCATTTGCTAAACACAACTATCTTGTAACCAATCCTGCAGATATTCCACGTGCAATAGCCGAAGCTTTTCACATTGCAAGTACTGGTCGACCAGGTCCAGTGCTTGTTGATATCGCTAAAGATGCATTGCAAGCAATGACAGATTTCAAATATCCAACTTCAGTTAATTTAAAAGGCTATAACCCAAAATTAGTTCCAGACAACCAAGCTATCGTTGATGCGGCCGCGTTAATTGCGCAATCAACCAAGCCGGTTTTTTATGTTGGTGGGGGAGTAATTAAGGCAAATGCCTCTCGTGAATTATTAGAACTTGCCCAACTTCTTGGCGCACCAGTAGTTACAACATTGATGGCACGTGGCGCTTTTCCAGATAGCCATCCGCTACACCTTGGAATGCCTGGAATGCACGGCACCGTTGCTGCAGTTACAGCGCTACAAAAAGCAGATTTACTTATTACGTTAGGTGCAAGATTTGATGACCGTGTAACTGGCAAGCTTTCGACATTTGCTGTAAATGCCAAAGTGATTCATGCCGATGTGGATCCAGCCGAAATCGGAAAGAATCGTTATGCAGATGTGGCAGTTCTCGGAGACTTGAAAAACACCATCTCTGCTTTGATTCCAGCGTTAAAAGCTGCGTTAGCTAAATCCCAACCTGATTTAACACCTTGGCTTCGTCAGATGAACTCACTTAAATCAACTTATCCACTCGGCTATGACATACCTGCAGATGGCACGCTTTCACCACAGTATGTAATCGAGCGCATTGGAAAAATCTCTGGACCTGATGCAATTGTTGCAGCCGGAGTTGGGCAACATCAGATGTGGGCGTCGCAGTTTGTTTCCTATGAAAACCCACGGACTTGGCTTAACTCAGGCGGTCTAGGAACTATGGGTTACGCAGTTCCTGCAGCTATGGGTGCAAAAGTTGGTGCACCTGATACAACGGTATGGGCAATTGATGGTGACGGGTGTTTCCAGATGACCAATCAAGAACTCACGACGTGTGCCCTAAATAATATTCCTATCAAGGTAGCCATCATTAATAACGAATCACTCGGCATGGTTCGTCAATGGCAGACTCTGTTTTATGAAGGCCGTTATTCAAATACGAGCCTTGAATCAAAACGTATTCCAAACTTTCCAATGCTTGCAGAGTCAATGGGCTGCGTTGGTTTAAGTTGCGAACGACCTGAAGATGTCGATGCAACAATTGAAAAAGCCATGAGCATTAATGATCAACCAGTTGTTGTTGACTTTAGAGTTCACCGTGATGCAATGGTTTGGCCAATGGTTGCAGCAGGTGCGTCAAATGATGATATTAAAATCGCGCGCGAAACCGCGCCTGACTGGGATTCACAGGAGCTTTAAAATGGCCCAACACACACTTGAGGTTTTAGTTGAAAACTCCCCAGGCGTTTTGGCCCGCGTAGCTGGCCTATTTTCTCGCCGCGCATACAACATTGAACGCTTGTCGGTCGGACCAACTGCAAATCCTGAAGTCTCACAAATGGACATCGTGGTTAATTTAGAAGGTCACGCCCTTGAGCAAGTAATTGCTCAATTAGACAAGTTGATCAATGTTATTTCTATTAAGGAAATCGTTCCAAACAAAGCAACACCAGCAGTTCACGACACTCAACCCGATTACCAGAACTAAAGGAGAAATACCGTGGCAGCAACGATGTATCACGAAGAGGATGCAGATCTATCCATCATCCAGGGTCGCAAAGTCGCGATCATCGGTTACGGCTCACAAGGACATGCGCACGCACTTAATTTGCGTGACAGCGGTGTCGATGTTCGCGTCGGATTAAAAGAAGGTTCTGCATCTCGTGCAAAGGCAGAAGCAGAAGGCTTACGCGTTGTATCAGTAGCCGATGCGGTTAAAGAAGCAACAGTGATCATGATTTTGGCACCTGACCATGTTCAGCGCCACATTTACACAGAATCAATCCTTCCTAATCTTAAAGATGGCGACGCGCTTTTCTTTGGCCATGGTTTTAATATTCGATTTGGTTACATCAAGCCAACTGCAGCAGTAGATGTTTGCATGGTTGCACCAAAGGGTCCAGGCCACTTAGTACGTCGTGAGTACGCAGCTGGTCGTGGAGTTCCAGTCATCGTGGCAGTTGAGCAAGATGCAACTGGCAATGCTTGGCCTCTCACACTTTCATATGCCAAAGCAATTGGTGGACTTCGCGCAGGTGGAATCTTGACTACATTTACCGAAGAGACTGAAACAGACTTATTTGGTGAACAATCTGTGCTCTGTGGCGGTGCATCACAGTTGGTTATGTACGGCTTTGAAACTTTGACAGAAGCTGGCTACCAACCTGAAGTTGCTTACTTTGAATGCTTACACGAACTAAAGCTCATCGTAGATTTAATGTACGAGGGTGGAATTGCAAAGCAGCGTTGGTCAGTTTCTGACACAGCAGAATTTGGTGATTATG
>WLCU01000060.1 GCA_009705165.1 Actinomycetota bacterium
CTCTCCAACAATGGCGGCAATGGTTAAAGAAGGTGTACGTAACTTCTATATTAAGAATCCTGATGGAAGTTTTGGTGCAAACCCTGCAGCCGTTGCGCTCATCCACAAAGGTAATTCACCATCCACGGCCGAACAAGTACAAACTCGTGCATTGACAGCGTTGGCCGTTGAGGCGCGCATGATGCTCGATGAAGGAGTCGTTGCCACTGCAGCTGAAATTGATCTATGTATGTTGATGGGCGCTGGCTGGCCAATGCATCTTGGCGGAATTCTTCCCTACTTAGATCGAGAAGGTATTAGCGAGGCTGCTTGCGGTCAGCGTTTTCATCCGAAGGGAACTGCATCTCTTCCTTAAGAGAGCTACTCCATTCAACAACACTGCGTGCGATATTTTGAGCTGTAATTCCAATATCGCTCAAAATTTCGCCACGCTTTGAATGCTCAATAAACTCAAGTGGAACACCGATTGAGTGCAGCGGAATCAATACTCCAGCATCTCTAAACATTTCAGAGATAGAACTTCCAATTCCGCCGTGACGGATTCCATCTTCAAGGACCACAACACTCTTGTATCGCTCGGCCATGCGAACTAGCGATTGTGGCAAAGGTTTTACCCAGCGAGGATCTATAACCGTTACACCTACGCCTTCGCGATATGCAGATGAAGCTGCCTCAACAGCAATTGCCGCCATAGCTCCAACGCTAATTAATAAGACATCGGCACTTTCTCCGCGATATAAAACATCAATACCATCTCGGCGTTCAAATGCTGGAATATCTTCTTGGACCGCACCCTTTGGGAAACGAACCATCGATGGTGCATCGTTAATGTCGATTGCTTCTCGGAGCAGCTCTTTTAATCTAGCCCCATCGCGCGGTGCGCTGACATGCATCGTTGGAACAATTCCAGTTAAAGCTAAATCCCAAATTCCATGGTGGGATGGACCATCATCACCTGTCACTCCCGAGCGATCTAAAACAAAGGTAACTCCTGCTTTGTGCAACGCCACATCGAGCAACATTTGATCAAAAGCGCGGTTTAGGAAAGTGGAATACACGGCCACGACTGGATGTAAACCAGTGAATGCAAGACCTGCCGCGCTAGTTACTGCATGTTGCTCGGCGATACCTACATCGATTGTGCGCTCTGGAAAGGCTGCTTGGAATTGATCTAATCCAGTAGGGCCCAACATTGCAGCCGTTATTGCCACGATATCTTCGCGCTTTTTACCGATTTCAACTAACTCTTGTGCGAAAACTTTTGTCCACGAGGTTGCACTCTTTGAAAGTGGTTCTCCGGTTTCAGGATCAATGACACCAACTGCGTGGAACTTCTCAGCTTCATCGGCAACTGCTGGCTTATGACCTTTACCCTTTTCGGTAATTGCGTGTACCAAAATTGGAGCGCCGTATTCCTTTGCCTGATGTAATGCTTTTTCCATTGCAGCAATGTCATGCCCATCAATTGGTCCCATGTATTTAAGGCCAAGATCTTCAAACATTCCTTGCGGAGCAACAATATCTTTAATTCCCTTTTTCATTCCGTGCAGAGTTTCATAGATTGGAACACCTACAACTGGAGTCTTATGTAAAACCTCTTTGCCCCAGTCTAGAAACTTTTCATATCCGCTAGTTACTCGAAGCGTTGAAAGGTACGTTGCAACGCCACCAATTGTTGGAGAGTACGAACGGGTATTGTCATTAACGACAATGACCAAGTTACGTTTTTGCTCAGGCGCAATATTGTTTAAAGCTTCCCAAGACATTCCGCCAGTTAATGCACCATCGCCCACAACGACAACCACATGACGATCATTTTCTCCCTGAATCGAAAAGCCGCGCGAGATTCCATCTCCCCAGGAAAGCGCCGTTGATGCATGCGAATTTTCAATGACATCATGTTCGCTTTCGCTGCGATTGGGATAGCCAGAAATTCCTCCGCGCTGGCGAAGTTGATCGAATGCGTCGGCTCGACCAGTCAAAATTTTATGTACATATGACTGGTGACCAGTATCAAAGACAATGACATCTTTTGGGGATTCAAAGGTGCGATGTATTGCAAGGGTGAGTTCAACAACACCCAAATTTGGGCCAAGGTGACCGCCAGTTTTAGAAACTTTTTCGATCAGTAAACTTCGAATCTGCGCACTGAGCTCAATTAACTGCTCGTGGGTGAGGTTAACCAAATCAGCAGGTGACTTGATGCGGCTCAACATAGGCACAAGTTTAGGCGCTTAGGCGTTTAAGAGCGAACGCAATACGTACTGCATGATTCCACCGTGGCGGTAATAATCAGCCTCACCTGGAGTATCAATACGAACGCTTGCGACAAAGCTCTTATCCCCGGCCGTTACGGTCAGCTCCTTTGGAACTCCTCCGGTATTTAACGCAGTGATTCCGCTGATGGAAAATACCTCTTCGCCCGTAATCCCAAGTGATTGCGCATTTTCACCGTTTTTAAACTGCAATGGCAAAACACCCATTCCAATTAAATTAGATCGGTGGATGCGCTCAAAAGATTCAGCAATAACGGCGCGAACACCAAGTAGTGAAGTGCCCTTAGCGGCCCAGTCACGCGATGACCCAGATCCATATTCTTTACCTGCCAAAATTACAAGCGGTGTTCCTTGGCTTTGATATGCAACGGAGGCATCATAAATTGTTGACTGCTCACCATTGCTTGCAAAGTTACGAGTAAATCCACCTTCAACTCCATCAAGAAGAAGATTCTTCAATCGAATGTTTGCGAAAGTTCCACGAATCATTACTTCATGGTTGCCTCGGCGTGAACCATAAGAGTTAAAATCTTTGCGATCGATTCCATGATCTGCAAGATATTTACCTGCAGGCGAATCAACTTTGATATTTCCCGCAGGAGAGATGTGATCTGTAGTCACAGAATCACCCAAAATCGCAAGCACTCGAGCATTTGCAATATCTACAACTGGAGTTGGTTGCTTTGGCATTGCATCAAAGTAGGGAGGCTTTCGAACGTAGGTAGATTTGGGATCCCATTCAAAAACATTGCCTGTTGGAGTTGCTAGCGACTTCCAACGATGGTCACCATCAAAGACCGATGCATAATCTTTTGTAAACATAGCTGAAGAGATTGATGATTCGATAACGCTTTGAATCTCGGCAGGAGTTGGCCAGATATCAGCTAAGAAAACATCAGATCCGTTTTGATCTTTTCCTAAGGAGTCCTTTTCGAAATCGTGATCCATCGTTCCAGCGATTGCATAAGCAACAACTAAGGGAGGCGATGCTAAGTAGTTCATCTTTACATCTGGGCTAATTCGACCTTCAAAGTTGCGGTTACCCGACAAAACTGCAGTAACAGCTAAGTCGCCATCATTGACGGCTTTGCTTATCTCAACTGGAAGCGGGCCTGAGTTTCCGATACAGGTCACACAGCCATAACCAACTAAGTTAAAGCCAAGGGCTTCCATGTATTTCGTTAAATCTGCGCGATCGTAGTAATCGGTAACGACTTTAGATCCTGGTGCTAACGTTGTTTTGACCCAAGGCTTGGATTTAAGCCCCTTTTCAACAGCCTTTTTAGCAAGTAATGCCGCACCAATCATTACTGAGGGATTTGAAGTGTTAGTACATGAAGTAATTGAAGCAATTACAACATCGCCATTCTTAACGCGAGTATTTCCAGCAGCTACATCACCTTTTTGAGTCTTATCTGAATAATACGAAGGCGCAATTTTCTCAAACGCTGCCTTTGAATCACTTAGTGAAATGCGATCTTGCGGACGTTTTGGTCCAGCAATGGAAGGTACGACAGTTGATAAATCCAACTCCACCTGTTCAGAAAAACGTGGCTCAATTGATGGGTCATGCCACAAACCCTGTGTCTTGGCATATGACTCAACAAGTGCAACTTGTTCATCGGTGCGCCCAGTTAGTCGTAAATAACGTAAAGCTTCTTCATCAATTGGGAAAATCGCACAAGTTGAACCGTATTCCGGGCTCATATTTCCGATTGTGGTTCGGTTGGCCATAGGTACTGCTGTAACTCCCGGGCCATAGAACTCTACGAACTTTCCAACCACGCCGTGCTTGCGCAAAATTTCGGTAATTGTCAGTGCCATATCAGTTGCAGTTGTTCCAAGTGGAAGTTGGCCAGTTAATTTAAAACCAACTACGCGAGGAATTAACATTGAAACTGGCTGACCTAGAAGCGCCGCTTCGGCTTCAATTCCGCCCACTCCCCAACCAAGCACTCCAAGACCGTTGACCATTGTGGTGTGTGAATCTGTTCCAACGACAGTATCTGGATAAGCACGCAATACGCCATTAACGGTACGTGTCATGACCACCCGTGCTAAATATTCAATATTTACCTGGTGAACAATTCCAGTTCCTGGTGGAACAACTTTGAACTCATCAAAGGCAGTCTGACCCCAACGCAAGAAGCGATATCGCTCTTGGTTACGTTCATATTCAATATCAGTATTTTTCTCAAAAGCATCTTTAGTACCGAAAACATCTGCGATAACTGAGTGATCAATAACTAATTCGGCAGGTGCAAGTGGATTAACTTTAGAAGCATCTCCACCAAGTTCTACAATTGCTTCGCGCATTGTCGCAAGATCAACTACACATGGAACGCCAGTAAAATCCTGCATCACTACGCGAGCTGGAGTAAATTGAATTTCAGTATCTGGCTCAGCAGCTGGATCCCAATTAGCTAAAGCCTTGATGTGCTCGGCTGTGATGTTTGCACCATCTTCGGTGCGAAGTAAGTTTTCTAGTAGGACTTTAAGCGAAAAAGGTAGGTTGGCAGCACCTTGTATTTTTGAGATATCAAAAATCTCATAACTCTTACCCGCAACTTCAAGGACCTTCTTTGCGTCGAAAGAGTTTTTACTCATTATTTCCCCTTATTAAATTCGCTTAATTGCAGCGTCAAGATACCTCAGTGGGCTCAAACAGTGCAACACATTCGATGTGATGTGTCATTGGGAAGAGATCAAAAGCCCGTAAATTCACGAGTGAATAACCCACATTTGAAAAGTAACCAGTATCACGCGCTAGTGCAGCTGGGTCGCATGCCACATATACAACTCTGCGAGCTTTTAGCCGCGCAATTTCATTAACCACGATTTTCCCTGCGCCATCTCGTGGTGGGTCAAGCACAACAATGTCTGCAGAACTAATGCGTGGCAGATGTTTCGCTACATCTCCAGTAATTACATTAACTTGTGGATAGTTTTTAAAGTTTCGAACCGCATCACCAGTTGCGCTCTTGCTTCCTTCAATCAATTCTATTTTTCCAGTTTCACCTACAGAAATAATGAGTGCAGCAGCAAATAATCCAACGCCCCCGTAAAGATCTAAGACATGATCACCTATTTCAACTTTGGCAAACTCTTGAACTACGACGCTCAATAGTTCTGGTGCTTTTTTATGTCCTTGCCAAAAAGAATCGTTACTCACTTCTAACACTGTGCTTAAGGTTTCTTCATGTAAAACAGCTGGGCCTTCACTAAGGCGAGCTCGTTCATCGCCACGAGTTGGGGCGAGCGAAATCGATCTTTCCCCCGTTGATGACGCGCTCACTTCAACGCGCATATCACCTTTCCAATTTTTTGCAGCTAGCTCTTGAAACTGCACTTCAGGAGCTGCAACTAAACAGTTACTAATTGGAATTACTTTATGACTTCTAGATCCAATGAAACCTAATTTTCCATTTCTATCTGTACTGGCATTTATTCGAGTTCGCCACCCTAGGTGCGGCGCTACATCTTCAACTTCAACTTCAACATTTATTTTCGCAATTCGCGCAAACTGTTCGGTAATAACTTCGGCCTTGAGCTTGAGTTGGCGCTCCGGAGCAATGTGCTGGAAATCGCAACCTCCACAACCTGATCGATGGGCGAATTCACAAGGTGTACTGACCCTGTCAGGTGATGGAGTTAGAACGTTGACAACATCGGCACGGTTAAACGAACTTCCCACAGAAGTAATTTCTATCTGGCACTTTTCGCCCGGGATTGCATGTCTAACAAAAATTACGCAACCTTCATGCCTGGCAATGAAATGTCCCCCGTGGGCGACCTTTTCTATTTCGACCTCAATAAGTTGCCCGACGACCAGCGTTGTTTTTGGAGTTGTAGCCACGGAAGCAACCTTATGGGTGTAAGTTAATACATATGCACGTAGTCATCATGGGTTGCGGTCGAGTCGGATCATCCCTAGCAATTGAACTTGAAGCAGCTGGCCATACCGTTGCAGTTATTGACCAAGCTCGTGAAGCTTTTCGCAGATTAGGCGCAGATTTTAAAGGTCGCACCGTAACCGGTGTGGGCTTTGACCGAGACACTTTGCGCGAAGCCGGAATTCAAGATGCCGATGCTTTTGCCGCAGTGAGCAATGGTGATAACTCAAACATCCTTGCCGCCCGCGTAGCCCGCGAGACTTATGGAGTCCAAAACGTAGTAGCAAGAATTTATGATCCGGGTCGCGCAGAAATTTATCAAC
>WLCU01000061.1 GCA_009705165.1 Actinomycetota bacterium
AAGAACGCCTTCCTCGTTAAGCGTTGTAATTGCAGCCTCAATCAGTTCACGCTGTAATAAAGTTAGATTTCGTAAATCGTTCAAAGTTCGACGCCAACGAACTTCCGGTCTCCGGCGAAGTGCCCCAAGACCCGTACATGGTGCATCGATTAAAATCGCATCAAAAAACTCACCGCGATTTAATATCTCTCGTCCGTCGCCGCACCAGACCCGCGCTCCGTGAACGACTTTCTTGACAAGGTCCGCGCGAGGTTGTGAAAATTCATTGGCTGTAAAGTTAATGTCGCGCAATTTTGCAATACTAGATAAGAGTGCAGCTTTACCACCTGGTCCGGCACATAGATCGAGCCAATTAGCGCCAGCAGCTGCTGAAGCAAAAACTGTGGCTACTAACTGCGAACCTTCATCCTGAACACCTGCTAGTCGATGCCTTACCAAATCTAGGTTGCCAGGATTGCCTTTCATTCTGGCACCAAGTTCGGAGTACAAAGTTGGTTCAGCCCCTAAATCAATTAGCTCTTGTTGTGTTGAATATCCGGGCCATGAGACCAAAGTTGGAAGGGCTGGAATGTTATTTGTTCGCAGTTCATTTTCGACTGCCTCCCAATCCTTTAAAAGATCATAGTAAGCAGAAACGACCCATTCTGGATGTGAGTAAAGGATTGAGAATCGGGAAACATTATCTTTAATTAATTCTAGTTGGATGAACCATTCAGAGTATTCTCTTCGTGTAACAGAACGCAAGAGTGCATTTACAAAACTTGCTTTGGACTCCCCTAACCTTTTTCTTGCCACTTCTACAGTTGCTGCCACAGCTGCGTGATCAGGTACACGAAGCTCATGAATTTGATGCACACCCATTCTGGCAACATCAACTATCCCTGGATCCACTTCTGACCAAGGGCGATCTGATATTTGAGATAAGACATAGTCATGCTTGCCCTGCATTCGCAAAGTTCCATAAAGCAGTTCGGTCACAAAATTTCTATCGCGTTCCTCGAGGGACGATGCGCTGAGTGCAGCCGGAAGTAAAAGGTTTGAATATCCCTCGTTTCGATTTACTTCTGTAAGCAGATCAAAAGCTAGAAGACGAGCTGAATCGGGCTTAGGTGATTTAAATGAGTTTCGTCGGGCTTCAACCACAAAATTCCGCGTCTCCAAAACGTGCGCCGCGAGCAAATTCAACGGCTAACATTTCTCTTTTTCCTAATGGAACTACTTTTTCGATTACAAGGGCTCCGCCGGATACTCCAATGAGGCATTCACCTTCGTATAAACCAATCTGACCCGGTGCTAACTTCGAGTAATTGCTCAAGGCCCCAACCTTCGTAATTTTTAAATTATCACCTCGAAATATCGTCCAACAGACAGGCGCGGGGTAAAAAGCCCGTATTTTATTGATGATTTCTTTTGGATCTGCGGCCCAATCCAACTTAGCTTCTTCCTTAGTAATCTTGCCTGCGTGAGAATGTTGGCCTACTTGGGGCTTAGGTAAATGTCCTTGGGTAATTTGGGAAAGGCTTTGCTCTATCGCTTCAACTCCGATGATGCTCAGTTCTGAAAATAGTTCGAAACTTCGCCACTTCGAATCGATATCGATAGCCATCTGCGAATAAATCGGACCAGTATCCATCCCTTTGTCGAGTTTGAATACCGTTACCCCACTTGCTGTTTCACCGCTTTCAATTGCACGTTGAACAGGCGCGGCTCCGCGATATTTCGGTAACAATGAAAAATGTAAATTTATGCACCCAAACTTTGGTATATCAAGGAGTGATTCAGGCAAAATTACGCCATAGCCAATAGTAATAAGTAGGTCTAAATCAGAGATTACCGATTTAGTTTCGTCGAAATCCAAAGGCTTAACAACATCAATCTTGTTTTCCTTCGCCCATAAAGCTACTACTGACTGCTTCAAATCTAGACCCCGGCCAGATTTTCGATCTGGTTGTGTAATCACACGCACTAATTCATATTCAGAATGCAACAACCAATTAAGTGTTGGGAGCGCGACATCAGGAGTAGCTGCAACTCCTATCCGCATTAAGTGTTCCGTCCGAAAAGTGAATGAGGTGATTGCTTAATTACCGGTGTATTTCCGGAATCTGTTTGTAGGTCAAACCATTCAGACTCACGTATTTCCTTCATTGCCAGCTTGCGATCTTCGGGAGTTAGGCGATCTATAAAGAGAATTCCATCGAGATGATCTGTTTCGTGTTGAAGTGCTCGTGCCAAGAACTCTGTTCCCTCAACAATTACTGGTTCACCAAACATATTAAAACCTTTAGCCACGGCCTTAAATGCCCGAGGAGTTTCATAGCGAAGTTCGGGGAAAGATAAACACCCTTCTTCCCCATCTTGTAACTCTTGCCCAAGAGTAAGAATTGGATTAATCAGGTGCCCCAGTACGTCATCGACATTCCAAGTAAAAACTCGTAGTGGGACACCGATCTGCGGGGCCGCTAATCCAGCTCCAGGTGCATCCAGCATGGTGTCTGTAAGGTCTGCAACTAATTTACGTAGCTCTTTATCAAAATCAATAACTTCGGCGGCAGGTGTCAACAAGACTGGGTCTCCAAACAACCTAATTTCTTGAATTGACATGGCATAACTCTACCAAGAGATTTAAAGAGAATAAGGATCGATCCGTGCGCTGAGACCTGACTTATTGGTGATACTTCTTTTGCGCAGTAGTTCATGCAAGAAATCTACAAAGGCCGACCGAGAATTATTATCAACAAGAAGGGATATTTTGCTATTTTCCTGATTGATTCTAGTTGGACCTAGAACTCTGGTTGAATCCGGGATTCTTCCATCAGAAATCGCCTTTTGAATTCCAGCAGCTACGAATGTGGCCTGCGCAGTTGGAACGGTTAAAACCGCACTGGCTTGAAATGGTGGGAAATTAATTTCGGATCTAGAAGTTAATTCTCGCTTAACAATAACGACTGGATTCCAACGTTCAAGGCAGGAAATAATTGGATGCGCATCATCTAGCGCTAACAAGACCGCGCCTTTTGGCCTGATTAATGCAGAAGTTTCAAAAAACATTTCTGCTGCGCGTTCATTAGCACGCAAATCATCGTGGGCAAAATAGGAAAAAGCATCCAATATCGCCACAGCTGCATAACCGTTTTCGGCAATTGGCGCCGCCCCTGGAGTACTTAATACCAAAGACGGCTTGTCTTGAACAGAATCTTTGATCACGTCTCCGTAGGATAAGAAAACTGGCAAATTTGGAAATGCGCGTGATATTTCTTCAGACGCTAACTCAATGCCTCTTGAGAGTACAAATTTTTTATCACGTTGGCAGAATGCGCATTTCCAGTTCATAGAAACTGAACCACACGTGCGACAGTTAGGATCGGCATTTCTCGAACTCAGACTTAGGGCGCCCCCGCAAGCGCACAGTGCCTTGTTTTTACAGTTCGTACAGAGAATCGCATTTGCATAACCTTTTCGCGGCAAAATAAACAAAACTGGCCCGACTTTGAGTGCGGCTCTTATCTCCCTAAAGATCCGAGGAGGTAAAAGGCTAGAGTCGACAGGTGAAAAAACTTTAACATTTACTCGCTCATTGGCGTGGTGGTATTGAATCGTCCCAGAATCAATTTTGCTAGCTAGATCAACTGATGGAACATAACCGCAGAAAATTAATCGAACGTTTTCCAGATCAGCACGTAATAGAGCTACATCTCGAACATTCCACCCAGGCGAACGTAATTCATAATGCTGCGCCGATGCCTCCTTGTAGACGATAACTGTTGATCCATCAGGTAACGGAGTGAAGATTGAGTTACGTGAACCAACTATTATTTTATTCAAACCCTTAACGGTCTCTAGAAAATTGGCGTATCTGATTGCCCGCGGAACTGCGCTATCAAGGCGAAGGGTTCGATGCTTAGTGTTGACTAACTTTGCGCAAATAGCATTCACATCTCGCTCATCAGGGGCAATGATCAAAACCGAACCAGTTTTTGCTGATTCTTCCGCTAAGGCAACTAGCTCGTTAATGGAATCTCGAAAAGGCCTAAAACCAAAAAAAGAAGTACCTGCCGTAGGTTTTTTCTTAATATCTAATGGATTATCTTCTTGGGAAAAAGCTTTATCTACTGCAGCAACTCTTGGAGGTATAGCACTTCGCAATACATCATAAGGATGCCCGGCCCAGTGCTTACTAACGGCCAGAACTAATGCAAGAGAGGTAGAGGTTGCTACTGGATGTGGCGATAAAACCTTCGAAATTTGTTTAATCCTCGTTGACACTTGAGGCGTGGAGATTCTTTCCACAATAATGCCTTCAACTTCACGGGATGCGAAGGGAACTTGCACTCGGACGCCGAGTTGAGCAGTCTCAGAAAGAGATTCAGGAATGGCATAATCAAAAAAACTGTCTAAATGAAATACACCTGAATCGACCCAGACTCTGGCAAAAGGAAAGTTCTGCGCATTTGCCCCAAGTGGCGCAGCGGCAACTTGGGACTTTAATTTAAATAAACGTGGCGTAGCCACTTGGGTTACTTAACTGCGTTTTGTAGCTCAGAAACACGGTTTGTGCGTTCCCATGCAAATTCAGCAAGTTCACGACCAAAGTGTCCATAAGCACTAGTCAGCGAATAAATTGGGCGTAATAAATCTAAGTCGCGAATAATTGCAGCTGGACGAAGATCAAAAACAGTAGTGACAGCGTTTTGAATTTTCGACACCGGTACGGTCTCTGTTCCAAAAGTCTCCACAAAAACTCCAACTGGTTGGGCCTTTCCGATGGCGTAAGCGACTTGAACCTCGCAACGACGCGCCAACCCTGCTGCTACTACATTCTTTGCAACCCATCGCATGGCGTATGCGGCAGAGCGATCAACTTTCGATGGATCTTTTCCACTAAAAGCTCCGCCACCGTGACGCGCCATTCCACCGTAGGTGTCCACAATAATTTTTCGGCCAGTAAGACCAGCATCGCCCATCGGACCGCCAATCACGAAACGTCCGGTTGGATTAATTAGCGTACGAAGATCTTTGCGTGGCAAATCAATGGTTTCCAAAATAGGATCAATAACATGCTTAATCACTTCTGGTGTTAACTGCTTAACTACGTCGACATCTTCTGAATGCTGACTTGAAATGACAACTGTATTAAGTGCTACGGCGCGGTCTCCGTCGTATTCAATTGTTACTTGAGTCTTGCCGTCTGGGCGAAGGTATGGAAGTAATCCGCTTTTTCGAACTTTCGTTAGCTGCTGGGCAAGTGCGTGCGCGAGCCAGATAGGAAGCGGCATGAACTCTTTAGTGTCATCGCACGCATATCCAAACATTAATCCTTGATCGCCAGCGCCTTGCAAATCTAAAGGATCTACTTGTGAACCAACACGGTGCTCATATGCATCATCTACACCTTGGGCGATATCTTGTGACTGTTGTCCAATCGATATCGAAACTCCACAACTATTTCCATCAAAACCTTTTTCGGAAGAGTCGTATCCGATATTTAAAACAGTATCTCGAACAATTCCATTTACATCTGCATAACCATCTGTTGTTACTTCTCCGGCCACATGGACTTGTCCCGTGGTGATAAGAGTTTCGACTGCAACACGAGATTTCTTGTCTTGTGAGAGCAATGAATCAAGTACGGCATCTGAGATCGCATCGGCAATCTTGTCTGGATGACCTTCGGTGACAGATTCTGAGGTGAATAGGCGTTGTGACATTGTCCTAACCTAACTGCTTAAGAGCGTAATCAAGTAGAAGATCCGATAGCGTGTCTTTGCTCTGGCGAGATACTGGGATATTTTCACCATTTCGAAGCAAAATCGTACCCTGAGTTTGGTCTTGCCCGAAAATCGCCCCGTCTGAAACATCATTGACGTAAATGAGGTCGAGATTCTTGGCCTCCAATTTACTTGTGGCAGATGCAAGTAATTCGCGTGTTTCAGCAGCAAATCCCACCACTATTTGTTTTCCCTTTTTGGCAGAAATCGCCTTTAAAATATCAATGGTTTCTTCCAAATCAATGGAGATGTAATCCGCCTTCTTTATTTTCTCACTCATTTGTTTAATTGGCTTAGCATCTGCAACTGCAGCTGCCATAACGAGAATGTTGCATTCGGTAAATTCGTTTTCAACTGCATGCAACATCGATTCTGCATCCGTGATGTTGACAGTCTTTATTCCTGGCAGGTTAAGCCCGTCAATGTTTGCAGCAATTAACGTAACGTGAGCACCACGAAGATGGGCAGCTTTGGCTACGGCTATCCCTTGTTTGCCAGAAGAGTGATTTCCAATAAAACGGACAGGATCAATTGCTTCTCTAGTTCCGCCAGCTGTAACAAGAACTTTTTTTCCCACAAGATCACCATCTCTTGTGCTTATTGCGCAAAACTCGGAAAGGATTCGCTCGGTGGTTGGAAAACGGCCAGCACCACTATCATTTCCGGTCAACCGACCAGTGTCAGGTTCTAAAACTATAAAACCCCG
>WLCU01000062.1 GCA_009705165.1 Actinomycetota bacterium
AACTTCAGAAGAAGTGTTGAATTTAATTCCAAATGATTTACGGGAGGCAGGAACTGCCCTAGGTGGAACGCAATGGCGAACTGTTGCAATGATTGTTTTGCCAGCCGCTAAGAGCGGATTGATTACAGCAATTATTCTTGGAGTGGCTCGAATTGCTGGCGAGACCGCACCGATCCTTTTACTCACTGGTGGTGGCGACAAAGTAAACGCAAATGCTTTTAATGGCCCAATGGGTTCTCTGCCCTATTACATTTGGAAGTCATTTAATGCTGGGTCGCCAGAGGCGATTACTCGCGCCTGGGCCGGCTTATTAGTTTTACTTGCAATTGTCTTATTTCTATTTACTACAGCACGTTTCTTGGGCACACGAAAGATTTCACGATGACAACATCACATGAAAGCGAGAAAGTAAATATGGATACAGCAATTAAGCCATCGTCATTAGCGCAGGTTGCTAACTCACAAACAGCAAGAGTTGCAGGTAACACAGCACAGGGCACTGGACTTGAAACCCGCGGAATCCATGCATGGTTTGGTAAGCACCACGCACTTGCAGATATCAATTTGAATTTTGCTGCAGGGACTGTAACTGCATTGATCGGTCCATCTGGTTGCGGCAAATCCACTTTCATTCGAACCATAAATCGAATGCATGAGTTCATCCCAGGTGCGGCTATGGCTGGTGAAGTATTACTAGATGGCAAGGATGTATATGCCCCTGGTACTGATGTGACAAAAATTCGCTTAAAAATCGGTATGGTTTTTCAAAAGCCAAATCCATTTCCATCAATGTCAATTGGCGAAAATGTTTTATCCGGGTTGAAATTGGCTCAATTAAAAGCAGATAACAAAGATGATCTTCTTCAAGATTGTCTTGAGAGAGCTGGACTTTGGAATGAAGTCAAAGATCGTCTGGGTGCTTATGGTGGGTCTCTCTCTGGCGGTCAGCAACAACGCCTGTGTATCGCTCGCTCGCTTGCAGTACGCCCACAAGTTTTGTTGATGGATGAACCATGTTCTGCTCTTGACCCGGGATCGACACTTCGCATCGAGGACACCATTCGCCATTTGTCAGAAACAATGACCATCGTGATTGTCACCCACAATATGCAGCAAGCTGCACGCGTCTCTGATTACACCGCATTTTTCCTATCCGACGGTGGTCCTGGCCAAATGATCGAAGTAGCTCCAACAAGTGAGATTTTTTCCCGTCCAAAGGATGAGCGGACAGAAAACTACGTCACAGGCCGATTCGGTTAATCGACACCTGTTGTTCACCTAATAGTTGAACTGCGTTAAACCAGTTCACTACGGCAATTAACCAAGCTTGCATAAGTTTTACCTCGTAGTTCAAATCAAAATCTATGAGGGGAAATAAATGAGAATTTCGAAGCTCGCGAAAGTTGCAGCTCTTGCACTCGCGTTCGGCCTAGTAGCAGGCACACCAGCATATGCAGTTGATCTTCAAGGTTCAGGAGCATCTTTCCCAGCTCTACTTATTGAAGGTTGCAAAGCTGGATTCGCTTCAAACACAACACATACTTACGTTTATGCATCTTCATCATCAGGTACAGGTCAAGCTAACTCAGATAAGTCAATTGGTGATTTCTGGATGTCAGATGGTGCTTACACAGCATCTACTAAGCGTTCAACTCTTATTCACGTCCCACTAGTTGCAGCCCCAATCGCAATTTTGCACAACTTGCCTTCTAAGACAACACTTTCACTTTCAGCAGCAACTGTTGCCGGAATTTTTGGTGGAACAATTACTCGTTGGAACGATCCGGCAATTGTTGCGGATAACAACCGTTCAACAACAAAGGTTGTTTACAAGAAAGATGCAAACGGAAACCCAAAGAAAGATGCAAAGGGAAATCCAATTGTTCTTCGCACACAGGTAGTTCAGCAGCACTACACATTGCCGGATAAGCCAATCAAGGTTGTGTACCGCTCAGATTCATCTGGAACTTCAGAGAACTTCACTAATTACTTAGCTAAGTCAGCTTCATCTGTTTGGACAAAGGCGAAGAGCAAGGTGTTCAAGGATTCATTCCCTGGAGACATCAACGCAATTGCAAACTTGGGTCGTGTTGTTGGTGCAGCATCTTCAAATGGTGTTTCACAACTTGCAGGCAAGACTGCTTACTCAATCACATATGCTGAAGTTAACTATGCAGCAGCAAATAAGCTAAAGATTGCCAATCTAATTAACCCAGCAGGTGCTTCAGTTGTTCCTGACTCAACTGGCGTGGGAGCATTCCTTGCATCAGCAACACAGGATGCAAATGGCTTCCTAACATATGACTACGCAACTAAGGAAAAAGGCGCATACCCACTAGGTATCGTGTCTTACCTTCTTGCAGATACAAAGTACCCAGATGCTGCAAAAGCTAAAGCAGTTAAGGAGTTTGCTACGTACATCTTGAGCACAAAGTGCTCTAAGGATGTTGGCGGACCACTTGGCTTCAGTGTTATCGATGGTGACCTACTAAAGAAGTCACTTGCTCAGGTAGCAAAGATCGGTTAATTCCGAATTAAATATCGAGGGTAGAACGCCCCCACGTGCGCGAGCACGGGGGGCGTTCTTTTTATTTTGTTATATTAGAACCTTGAACTCTGACCCCAACTAGCCAAGGAACGGATTGAAAACTATGACAACAATTGCTGAATACGCCGATGCATATGAAAAAGCAACGAACGAGTTTCTAGCTATTGCAACAAATGTTCCCGAATCAAAGTTGGATACCCAGGTTGGTCAAGACTGGAGTTCTAGACAAGTAATTCACCACTGCGCAGATAGCGAAGCACAGTCATATGCGCGCTTGCGTCGTTTAATTGCCGAACCAGGTTCAATGATTCAAGGCTATGACGAAGGCGCATGGGGGAGTAATCCAACACTTGGTTATGAAGAACTACCTGTGCAGGTTTCCATTGAAGTATTCAAAGCCGTACGTGCCGGTTCACTTGAAATTATTAAGCGACTAACCCCAGAACAGTTACAACTTTCGGGCGTGCACTCTGAATCAGGTGAGTTCACAGTTGAAAAGTGGTTAAAGGGATATACCCGTCATGCCATTGATCACGCAGAGCAAATCACCAAGAATTTAGCACTCTAACTTTTCTTTTTATGAAAGCGGCTCCATCTCACACGGGTGAGTAGAACTACTCCTGCAATCATAAGAAGTTGCAGGAGAATTGCCCATACTGACGTTAACTCTTTAGTAATTAACTCTGCAATCCCATGAGCTTTGAGTTCGTTTGCACCGGTTATATAAAAACTATAGGTAATCAAGCGTCCAGAAAAAAAGGCGATAGTCAGCGGAATTAACTTCACACCAATTAAGCCTGCGGCTTCAAATAACTGCGCAGAGGGTAAAGGTGAAATTATAAATAGAAGCACAGTTATGAATTTGCGCGAGGATTTTTCCTCCAAAAGTTGCTGTGCATCCTTTAGATTTTCTAAAGTTTTCTTATTGATTCGGTTGCGAAGCAATCCAGTTACTTTGGCCAGAACTAAGCGCCCAGATCCAGCACTAATCGCGCCAAGCAACACCAGAACAAATGGGTGCAAATCGCTATTGAGTGAGAAAAGAACTAAAACGCTCCAGGTCGGAGGGGCAAATGCCGGGGCCACATTAAATAGAAATACAACTGCTACTAATGCAATTGCAGTTTGCATACCGCCAGCCTAGACCCATCACCATGACTTACTTCTGTAATCAGTTATTCTCAATCTCGTGAAATCGCTAGGTCCAGCCTTTAATCGTATGTGGGGTGCAAGTTTGGCCTCGAATCTAGCCGATGGTTTGTTGCGTACGGCTGCGCCTTTGTTAGCGGTCTCATTGACCAAAGACCCTGTACTTATCTCCCTCATGAGCGCATTAGTGATGTTGCCTTGGCTATTTTTTGCAATCCCTATCGGTGGGATTGTTGATCGCTTCGATAGACGCTATTTATTGGCCGGATCAAATGCAATACGTTTTATAATTGCAGCTCTTCTTTCGCTGTCAATCTCAACGGATCGAATCACAATCTATTGGCTCTTTCTGGCCGCATTTCTTATTGGAATCTGTGAAGTGGTGGCTGATACAACTGCGCAATCTCTCATTCCGCAAATTCTTAAGAAAGAAGGATTTGAAAAAGGCAACTCACGTCTTCAGATTTCAGAAACAATTGTGCAAGGTTTTATTGGCGCACCAGTAAGCGGTTTTTTGTACGCCGCAGCAATCTACTTACCATTTGTATTTAATAGTCTCGGATTTGCTATCGCTGCAGTGTTGGCGCTTGCCATCCCAATTCAATTTTTACAAGATTTGCGTGAAGATCGCGAGAAGAACTCTTTCATAAACGATGTCAAATTTGGAATGCGTTTTTTATATCAACATAAGCTGCTTTGGCGTTTAGTCATCACTACAACCAGCATCGGCTTTTTTAGTTCTTTAGCATCAGCAACTTCAGTGCTTTTTGTTATAGATGAGCTACATGTTAAGCCTGCATACTTTGGATTGATTATGGCGGCCGGAGGAGTAGGTGCGATTCTTGGTGGGATTGCCGCAACGCATACTTCACGAAGATTTGGACGTGGAAAAGCTTTGGCAGGAAATATTTTTATTGGTGCGTTCTCATCAGCTTTAATTGGGATTGTCCCCAATGTTTACTGGTTAATTGCAATCGATTTACTCATTGGATTTTCTATTTCTCAGTGGAATATTCTGTTGATGTCTTTATATCAGTCACTGATTCCAAACCACCTGTACGGGCGAATTCATGGAACACGACGGACCTTAGTTTGGGGACTAATGCCAATTGGCTCATTTATAGGGGGATATGTCGCAAAATTTGGGTTAAGAGCTCCATTTTTAGTTGGTGGCACCATCGCCACATTAATCGCAATGACGGCACTAAAGTTTCTTATAGAAATTGGGGATCATTCAGCTAAAGAGGGTGTTAATAATGTCTAGACCGCTAGGTGCCTCTTATTGGAAACTATGGACCGCCACAGCTATTTCAAATCTGGGAGATGGCGTTTCGATGGTTGCTTATCCATGGCTTGCATCTGCAGTGACTCGTTCACCAATGTTGATTGCTGCAGCAGGTTTTGCTTCTCGATTACCATGGCTTGTTTTTACCCTTCATGCAGGGGTCTTAACTGATCGATTTGATCGCCGCAAGCTCATTGTGGGGATGGATTTCATGCGCGGATGCTTAACCGTGTGCGTTGGAGCCATTGTTTTTCTCAATCGGGCCTCTCTTCCTTCACTCGATGAACTTACGTCGCTCACCGATTTAGAAACTAATTGGCCGCTTTATCTGATCTTATTAGTGACAGCTTTTCTTTTTGGATTAGCCGAAGTATTGCGCGATAACAGTGCACAGACATTGATGCCTTCAGTTGTAGATAAAGAAAACCTTGAGACCGCAAATAGTCGAATGTGGTCGGCTGAATCGCTTACAAATAGTTTTATCGGTCCACCCGTAGGTTCTTTGCTAATCGGAGTTGCAATATTTGTTCCATTTTTCTTCGACGCCGCATCATTTTTTATTGCTGTAGCTTTAATCGCAACTTTAAAGGGGAGTTTCAAGCCAGTTTCAGATGATAAGCCACGAGAAAAAATCAACTTTAAATCTCAGATTAAAGAAGGCTTCACTTGGCTTTGGGCTCATCCTCTATTGCGCCCGATGGCCATAATTTTGGGATCGATGAACGGTCTAGGAACTTTGGTGGGAGCGGTTTATATTTTATTTGCACAAGAAGTTTTACATACGTCCGTTTTTACTTTTGCCGTTCTCGGAACCGCGGGCGCAGTTGGTGGAACCGTTGGTGGATTACTTGCACCAAAAGTATCTGCCAAATTAGGAAGTGGACCATCATTGGCACTTGCACTTGCTGCATTTCCAATCGGTGCATTAATTATCGGACTAACAAGTTCTTGGCAGGTTGTCTGGGTGTTAACGGTGGTTGAAAGTTTTGTCGCGGTTTTATGGAACACCATCACGGTCTCATTGCGCCAAAGTATTATTCCGACGCATTTATTGGGTCGAGTTAACAGTGTGTATCGATTCTTTGCCTGGGGTTCGATCCCAATTGGAATGGGCCTTGGTGGTGGATTAGTTGCTGTGATGACCCACTTTGTCTCACGGGAGTCGGCGCTTCGAAGCCCATATTTTGTCTCGGCCGTTTTGGGTCTACTCCTTTGGGCAATTGCCGCGCCTCGGCTGACCACGGCCAAAATAGAGGCGGCGCGCACTCAAAGTTAAACGCTTAGCCGTACATACCTATTTATTACGGCAATCGTTACAAAAGCCACGCTCATGCAAGTTGGTGGCGTATTGCATGCACCCTGCGGCGTAAGGCAGACTCGGCCCACCAAAAGCGCCTATGGGGCAGGTCGACTCTCCACAGACGCTTTTACT
>WLCU01000063.1 GCA_009705165.1 Actinomycetota bacterium
AGCTTTCAGGCAGATCAAAATTTCTTTCATAAACACCATGAGGATTTTGTTCGGGCACAATAGGTGGCTGTTCTTCAAATGGCATTTGAGTGTTTGTATAAATTGGTTTATCGAAAAATACTGCGCTCTCCGGCTGCATCGTCCAAAGACCTGGAACTGGAATCTCAGCCCACTTGCGCCCAAGTGGTTCACGCGGACTACGCAAAAGCTGAAAACGCCATGTGCCATCTAGTGAAATCTTTTCTAGGTGCTCGATATTGAGCATAGGTAGACGATTTACTGCGGTGGTTTCAGGACTCATCCAGTAGTTCGTAATCATGTGTATTAGTCTCCCATTTTCGGGGCTGTCGAGGGTAATCTCAGTTCGTTTTTGCGACTTTGCCAAAGCACTGCCATAATTACGCCCGGTCGCAAGATCGATACGTGTTCGCACGTAGGCCTCTCTAGCTCAGTGGTAGAGCAGCGCACTTGTAATGCGCAGGTCGTCAGTTCAATCCTGACGGGGGGCTCGTAGTTTTAAAGAGGGAGGATTTATGTCCAACTTTCCTCATGATGATTTTGCCGATGCGTTGGCAGCCAATGCCGAATACATCAAGAGCTTTAAGTACTCAGGTTTAACTGGCGTTGCTCAAAAAGGTTTAGCGATTGTTACATGCATGGATTCACGCATTAATCCACTATCAGTAATTGGAATGCGTTCAGGGGATGCGAAGATTTTGCGTAATGCCGGCGCCCGTGTAACCGATGACGTATTACGTACTTTAGTTTTGGCAACATATTTACTGGGAGTTAAACGAATTTTGGTAATGCCTCACACCAACTGTCGAATGGCACAAGTTGATGAAGCCGAAATCCACCGCGAAATCGATACTAAGTATGGAATCGATACATCAGAGCTTGAATTTAAAACAGTTGCCGATCAACAAGCTGCACTCATTGAAGATGTTCAGAAAGTTCGTAACTACCGACTTTTAAATACAGGTGTTTCAGTAGGTGGTGCAATTTACGACGTAGCTACTGGAAAAATTACACCTGTTGATTGTTAGTACGCCTAATTGGCTGGCGCGTAACTGGATACGTTAAATCTTCAAGAAACTGCGAAATTATTGCAACCATTAATGCTGGCTTTTCTTTAACTAAACCATGGGAAGTTCCCGGCAAAATCGCTAACTGTCCAAGAGGTAATGCTTCATAGAGTGCAATGGTGTGTTCGTGTTTGATGACATCATCATCACCGGCCATAACAAGTACGGGGCATTGGATCGAAGCTAAATCATCAATGGCAATATCGGGCTCAGTTTTCCAGATCTGATTCATGCGGACGATTTTTTCAAGCAAGGTATGCGGTGCATCCGGGCTAATTAAGTTGTATTCGGCCTGATCTTCTTCACTTACAAAAGCTTCAGAAAAATCTGAAAGTGGTGCGCTGTAATGAAAATTCGCCCCAATTGCCACAATAGATTTAACAAGTTCTGGACGTTTAATTGCCACTAACAAAGCGATAATGCCGCCATCGCTGTAACCGATTAAGTGCGCGGGTTCTTTGACCACATCTTCTAAGTAAGCAATCGCTTCTTGTGCTTGAAATTCAAAATGCAAACTTCCGGCACGATCACCAGTAAACCCATGTCCGGCGCGGTCGTAAGCAAAGATATGAAACTGATCTTCAAAGGGCGGAACCATCAAATAGTCCCAACTTGAGGTTTTGCTCAAACCACCGTGGAGTAAAACTAACGCTTCGCCGTCTTGATCCCACTCGTAGTTATAAATCTGGTGCCCTCGTAGGTCGATATAGGCAGGCATTAGCTGGCATCCATAATATGGCGGTTGCCGCGGTCAAAAGTTAAATAGTTCCAAGTCCAATCAGCCATGGTGCCGATTTTATTTCTTCCACCTAATAAATAAAACAGGTGAAGAAATAGCCAGGCATACCAAGCAGGAATTCCAACTAATCGCAGTTTGTTAACTTCAACGATGGCTTTATGTCGCCCAATGGTTGCCATGGACCCTTTATCAATGTATTTAAAATCTTGAAGTTGTTTTTGCGAAACCAACCGTTGAATTTGTTTTGCCACAAATCTGCCCTGTTGCATTGCAACTGGCGCAACCATGGGCAGTAATCGTCCGTTTTTATCTGGAAGCCCTGCGATATCACCAATCGCAAAAATGTAAGGGTAGTTCTTAACTTGTAAAGTTTGCCCAACATCAATTCGAGTATTAATGAGGGGCAAATTCAACGCTGCCGCTGCGGGTTCACCTTTTACGCCTGCAGCCCACACAGTAACTTCGGCAGAGATATTTTCACCATTTGATATTTCAATAGTTCTAGGCTTAATTTCTTTAACTGCAGTATTGAGATGAACCTGTACCCCAAGTTTTTCTAAATCAATTTTTGCCCGCTCTGAAAGTTTGGGAGAAAACATCGGCAGAATTCGTGAACCGGCTTCAATAAGGTGCACCTTAATATGTGCTGCAGCATGTCCTTGGTCGTTAGTTAGCGGCCCACGAACTAATTCAGCAAATGCACCAGCCATTTCGACACCAGTTGGACCGCCGCCCACGACTGCGATTGAAAAAATGGTCTCATCTTCAAATCGGCACAGATCTTCAAATCGGCGCATTACTTCGGCTCGAATTGCGATCGCTTCAGTAACGCTCTTCATTCCTAATGCGTGTTCAGTTACACCTGTAACTCCAAAGTCTGCCGTTGCTGAACCTAAAGCAACTATCAAATAATCAAAGGGCAGAACTTCGCTGCTATCTAATTTGATCTCTTTATTTTTATGATCAATAAATATAGGAGAACCCATTCGGAATTTAACACCAGATTTTCTCAGCGCACCTCTTACTGGGTGAGCAACATGATCGGCTGCAAGCCCGGCAGTTGCTACCTGATACAGCAGTGGCAAGAATGTTTGAAAATTATGTCTATCGACAAGCACCACATCGGCGATATTTGCAAGCTCTTTAGCCGCAGTTAAGCCACCGAAACCTGCACCAAGGATTACCACGCGTGGTTTTTCAGGTGCGATTTGCATAGATATCAGTCTAGGCTTTGCAATGTGAGTACACCACCCAGAAACCATAAAATCCTTATTACCGGAGCATCAGGTTATGTAGGCGGTCGTCTAGTTCGCACATTAGTTGATGAAAAATGCGATGTTCGAGTATTTGTTAGAGATAGTAAGAAAATAAAAGGCCAGACTTGGGCAGCAGATGTAGAAATCTGCGAAGGCACTGCCAATAACGCTGAAGACTTAAAGCGCGCGCTTGCCGGTGTTCATACCGCTTTTTACTTGTTGCATTCAATTAACTTAGGTCCTGACTTCGATGAAATCGAAGCAGCAATGGCACGTCAATTTGCACAGATTGCCGATGCAAGTGGAGTCAAACAAATTGTCTATCTTGGCGGAATCGCAAACGATGTAAATATTAGTAAGCATTTATCTTCACGCGTTCGTACTGGTGCTGAACTAGCATCGACTTCGGTACCTGTCATGGAACTTCGTGCTGGAATCATTATTGGATCAGGTTCGGCTTCTTTTGAAATGTTGCGCCACTTAACGCATCGGTTGCCGATAATGACTACGCCAAAATGGGTAATGAATAAGACTCACCCAATTGCAATCAGAGATATTTTGTATTACTTAAAAAATGCAGCCTTTTTGGCAACTCCAATTGATAAAGTTTTTGATATCGGTGGGCCAGAAGTGCTTACTTACGCTGACATGATGCAGAAATTTGCGCGGCTTTCAGGTTTAAAAAAGCGCTGGATTATCAAAGTTCCAGTGTTAACTCCTGGGCTCTCATCGCTTTGGATTGGTTTGGTGACACCTGTACCTACAGCGCTAGCCCGTCCACTTGTTGGTTCACTTATTAGTGAAGTTGTTGCAGATCCTGCAAAATCAATTGATTCGGTAATTGCACCTCCGCCTGAAGGTTTAACCGATGTGGCAACGGCAATCAACTTAGCTTTATCCCGCATTACAGATCACAAAGTTGAGACCCGCTGGTCAGATGCAACTATTCCAACTGCGCCTTGGCAAAAAGCTCAAGGTGATCCAGAGTGGGCAGGTGAGATGGTTTTGCGCGATAGACGTGAAAGAACCACCGATATTCCTGCGGCGAAAATTTGGAAGCAGATTGAAAGTATTGGTGGAGAAAACGGTTGGTTCGGTTCGGACTTCTTATGGTGGGGTCGGGGAGTAATTGATCGTTTTGTTGGTGGCGTTGGTTTGCGCCGTGGCCGCCGAGATCCAGATTTCTTACGCGTTGGAGAAAGTCTAGATTTTTGGCGCGTAGAAGTTTTAGAAAGTGGTCACCGATTAAAACTCTATGCTGAAATGGTTTTGCCCGGAAAAGCTTGGCTTGAATTTGTTGTCGAAGAGCGCGATGGCAAGACACATGTAATTCAAGAAGCAACATTTAATCCACGCGGTTTAGGTGGCCAGCTGTATTGGTATGCAGTATCACCGTTTCACTTATTTGTTTTCCCAACAATGCTTCGAAACATAATCAAGCGAGCTGCTAAAGATGCATGAGTTCACGCCAGAAGTTGAGGCTCTTGCGGCCGAAGTTTTGGCTTACAGCTTGGATCGTTTGAAAAATGACCCACCTTTAGATGGTCCGCGTACTGCCGAAGATTTATTTAGCGAAGTTGGAAACACTATTACTGCGCGCGGTCTTGGCGGACATGAGGCCCTAGAAGTTTTCACTTCCGTATTAGCCAAGGCATGTATTTCAACTGACCATCCACGCAACTTGGCATTTATTCCTTCAGCACCAAGTGAATACGCGAACCTTTTTGATTTAGTGGTTGGTGCAAGTGCTTTATACGGTGGTTCATGGCAAGAAGGAGCCGGTGCAGTATTTGCCGAAAACCAAGCGTTGCGATGGATTGCAGATTTAGCTGGTCTGCCAATTGAATCTGGCGGCGTATTTGTTCAGGGCGGAACTATCGGCAATCTTTCAGCGCTAGTTGTAGCCCGCGCACAAGCACGCAAAATTCACCCAGGTGCATCACGGTGGGTTATCGCTTGTAGCGAAGAAGCACATTCCTCAATTGTCACCGCAGCAAATGTTATGGATGTCGATGTTCTTAAAGTTCCAGTGGCATCGAGTGGAAAATTAATGGGAGACGCAGTTGCTCATGCAATCGATCACTTGCATGCCACAACTACGCATCGAGTTTTTGCAGTCGTAGCAACTGCCGGTACAACTAATTTAGGAATCATCGATGACCTTAAAGGAATCGGCGAAGCTGCCCATGCAAGAAATATCTGGTTCCACGTCGATGGTGCTTACGGGTTAGCTGCCCTTTGTGCACCAACTGTGCGTTCACATTTTGCTGGGGTAGAAGCTGCTGATTCTTTAATTGTTGATCCGCACAAATGGCTATTTGCGCCTTACGATGCTTGTGCACTTATTTACCGCGAACCTGAAATTGCTCGGCAAGTTCATTCACAACATGCTTCTTACTTAGATACATTAAAAGATGGTGCCTGGTCTCCATCTGATTACGCGATTCAATTAACCCGTCGCACGCGCGGACTTCCATTTTGGTTTTCACTTGCAGCACACGGCACCGATGCTTACACCGAAGCTATGGAACATTCTTTAACGGTTGCCCGCCAAGCGGCGCAATTAGTTAAGCAACATCCCAACTTAGAGTTGATTTGCGAACCTGAACTTTCAATCGTTGCATTTAGTCGCACAGGTTGGGATGCAACTGATTATCAAAATTGGTCAGATAAATTATTAGCTGATCAAATTGGTTTCATTCCACCATCTGCTCACCACGGGCAACCGATTTTGCGTTTTGCCATCGTTAATCCCTGGACGAAAATTACAGATATCGAAATGATTCTTGCCACCTTGTAACCCCACGTAAATCCCACAATTTTTTCGCTCAACCGATACGATTTAAGCCATGTCTGCACAAGAAGAGTCAGCAATCCCTACAGGCCTAAGCGACCTCGAAGTCCGAATTCTGGATTTTGAAGGTAGCTGGTGGCGATATGCAGGGGCAAAAGAGGCAGCAATTAAGGATCTTTTTGATCTCAGCGCTGCCCGCTACTACCAACTCCTGAACGATTTAATCGATCGTGATGATGCTCTAGCCGCCTCTCCCATGCTCGTAAAGCGCCTTCGCCGCCTGCGTGAGGCCCGTATGGCAACCCGCATCGCCCGCTAGTTAACTCACAGAACCGTACGTTTTGCGCCGGGGAAATAACTCCCGTAGATTTGGCGTTAGCACTCTCGGGGTGCGAGTGATAAAGCCCCCGTAACTTCAACGATTACATGAAAGCGAGCACAACTCATGGCAAAGCAGATTGCCTTTAATGAAGAAGCCCGCCGCGGATTAGAGCGCGGAATGAAT
>WLCU01000064.1 GCA_009705165.1 Actinomycetota bacterium
CAGCCGGGTCTTTATTAGTTGCATCCATTACTGATTCAGAAACATTGGCCGGCCTAGCGCAAACAACTTCGGTGCTAGGCGCTGCAGCAATGGCATTGCCACTTGCCCGATTAACTGCGCGTGGTGGCAGACGATTGTCTCTTTCAGTTGGTTACATCGCCGGTGTTATTGGTTCGGTCAGTGCGATTCTTGGTGGCTCGCATAAAAATATTTTCTTTATGTTGCTTGGAACTTTTTTAGTTGGATCGGCATCGGCATCGGGTTATCAAGCCCGCTTTGCCGCAATTGATTTAGCAACGAATGAAACCAGGGCTAAACAGCTCTCATTTGTGGTCTGGGGCTCGACAATTGGCGCAGTTGCTGGGCCAAACCTGATGGATCCCGCTGGAAAATTAGCTGAACATTTCAAACTTCCATCACTCGTTGGACCTTATTTAATTTCAGCGACCACGCTAATTTTTGCAACCGTTGTGATTCAACTTTTCTTACGTCCTGATCCTTATTTATTAGCCGAAAAGCAGGCCGCAGTTAAGCAACATAAAGGTTCAACTAAAGCTGCCTTGGCGCATATTCGCTCTAATCCAAAAGCGCTATTTGCAATTAGCGCGATTGCAATTGGTCACGTAGCCATGGTGTCAGTAATGGTTATGACGCCAATTCACATGAAGCACGTTGATGTATCGCTGCGAATCATTGGTTTTGTCATCAGTGTTCACGTTTTAGGTATGTATGCATTTTCACCGCTAGTTGGCTCTTTAAGCGATCGTTTAGGCCGCGTGCGTGTAATTCAAATTGGCGTGGCAATTTTGTTGCTTTCAACAATTATTGCCGGTACCGCAGCTGCCGATGATGCCGTACAACTTGGCATCGGACTGTTTTTGCTTGGCCTTGGTTGGTCATGCACATTAATTGCAGGCTCTGCATTTTTGTCTGAATCAGTCTCGGTTGAAATGCGACCAGCTTCGCAAGGGGCAAGTGATTTAGTCATGAATCTTTCAGGCGCTGGCGGTGGAGTTTTAGCCGGTGTAATTATTGGAACGCTTAGTTATGGCTGGTTGTGTTTGTTTGCTGCAATTCCAGTTTCCTTGTTAGGAGTAGCAGCAAGAAGGATTGATAAAAATGGCGCATAAGCAACGTTTTCATCCAGCTTGGATAGCTGCCATTGTTACTTTTTTTACTCTTGTGGCAACTGCAGGCTTTAGATCAGCGCCCTCAGTTCTTATCATTCCTTTAGAAGATGCTTTCGGTTGGAGCCGCGATCAAATATCAGCGGCAATCGCAGTCAATGTTTTGCTTTATGGGTTAACTGCGCCTTTTGCCGCAGCGCTTATGGAGCGATTTACTGTTCGCAAAGTTGTGATGGCCGCGCTAACAACGGTAAGTACAGGCGCATTCTTAACTACCCAGATTCATGCGCCTTGGCAGTTAATCGCTACGTGGGGCGTTGTCGTTGGAATCGGTACTGGCTCGATGGCGCTTGTATTTGCTGCAACGGTTGCAAATCGCTGGTTTGTTAAGCGACGTGGTTTAGTAATTGGTGCGCTGACAGCTGCGGCAGCAACTGGCCAATTAATTTTCTTACCCGGTCTAACCCATATGTCAGAGACGTATGGATGGAAGTCAATTGGATTAACTATTGGCTCGGCATCTTTGTTGATGGTCCCAATGATTTTTCTTTTCTTGCGCGAAAAACCATCAGATCTTGGATTGTTGCCATACGGTGCACCCGATGATTGGCAAGCGCCAAAGAATTCGGGAATGAGCGCAGGAAAGTTAGCAATTGTTACCTTGAAGGAAGCAAGTGCCCATAAAGATTTCTGGTACTTAGTTGGATCGTTTTTCGTTTGCGGACTATCAACAAGTGGCTTGATTGGCACACACTTTATTCCAGCAGCCCATGATCACGGCATGGGTCAGGTTGTGGCTGCTTCACTGTTGGCGTTAATCGGTGTATTTGATGTTATCGGTACGGTTTTTTCTGGTTGGCTAACCGATAAATACGACCCACGTAAACTGCTGTTTTTCTATTATGGATTGCGCGGACTTTCTTTGTTCCTGCTTCCATCAATTCTTTTTTCTTCAGTGCATCCTTCAACTCTTGTTTTCGTAATCTTTTACGGTCTGGATTGGGTGGCAACTGTTCCTCCAACTGTGATGCTGTGTCGCACGGTATTAGGGCCAGACCGTGGAACTGTTATTTATGGCTGGGTTTTTGCCGCCCATCAAATTGGTGGATCGATTGCAGCTCTTGGCGGAGCAATTGTGCGCGTTAAATTTGGTGATTATGCCGCTGCGTTTTATGTGAGTGGTGCCCTTTGCTTAATCACTAGTTATTACGTTTTACAGATTGCTAAGGGAAAAGATTTAGTTAGCCTTAGGTCATGAGTACTTTGTACGAAGAGTTAGGCGGTGAAGCTTTTTTCGCCGATTTAGTTTCGCAATTTTATGGACATGTTGCAGTTGATCCAATTTTGCGTCCTATGTATCCTGATTCAGATATGAAAGGCGCTGCTACGCGTCTGCAGTGGTTTCTTGAACAATATTGGGGCGGCCCAGAAACGTATCAAGAAAATCGAGGACACCCACGTTTGCGTATGCGTCATGCTGAGTTTCACATTGATACCGCAGCGCGTGATGCCTGGTTAAATGCAATGCGCGCATCAGTTGATGGAATAGAAATCAAACCAGAGTTAAAAGCACAGTTGTGGACCTATTTAGAGATGGCAGCAAATGCCATGGTGAATCAACCAGATTGAGATTGATTTCCAACTTTTAGTATTTCACCATTACGTAAATACCAGAGAGTGCCTTTTTTATCCCGGACGCAAGTAACGCGCAAGCCCACTTTTTCTACAACACCTTGAACTTCAAGAACATCTACTTTGTCGCCGACTCCATATTGATCTTCGACCAACATAAAGATTCCAGATAAAACATCTCGAACAAGAGTCTGCGCGCCAAGTCCAAGTGCAACGCCCAAAATTCCAGCTGAGGCAATGATGGGTCCTAAGTTAAATCCAAGTTCACCAAGAGCCATTGCAGATGCAACAACCCAAATAACTGTTTTTAAAGTGCTAGATAAAACTCCACCGATTGTGCGTGCCCGCTCTTTTTGTCGAGTAACGATATTGCGTGGGCCAGGAAGTAAATCGGCTGTAGAAAGCCTAGACATTGCTCTATCGATTGCGCGGGTTCCAAAAGCTTGGGCCACCATTGCAGTGATCAGGATGATTGCTACGCGCAGGGGGGTTCCGCTAATCCACTCAAGGGCATTACGCACGGAATCGTTCATAGAAGACAGACTTTATCCAAATCTTTACCGAAATGTCGCTAGTCAATACCCATGTGCTCGGGTGTTTTGGGGCAAGATAAACCAATCGCGAAGGGAATCGCATGTCTCGAACGTTGGTTTTAAACGCCACCTACGAACCACTAGGTGTCATAACCGAACGCCGTGCGCTTATTTTGGTCCTTAATCACAGAGCAACAATGGTTGAAGAATCTGGATCTGTTTTGCATTTCTCCGGCGGAGAAATAGAACTACCTTCGGTAATTCGTCTTAATAAATTTGTTCGCATTCCATATCGCCATGCAGTTCCACTTTCTCGCCGGGCAATATTTGCGCGTGACGGAGGCCGGTGTGTGTATTGCAGTGCACCTGCAACATCTATAGATCATGTGATTCCACGTAGTCGTGGCGGCGGTCACAACTGGGAAAACGTTGTTTCCGCTTGTCACAAATGCAATCATTTAAAGGCCGATAAGCAACTTAAAGAAATAGGTTGGCGATTGCGCCAACTTCCGCGTGAACCTGTTGGCGCGGCTTGGAGAATTCTTGGAACTGGTCAAACAAACGCCAAATGGTTGCAGTATCTAGAACCATTTGGTGTGGCAGCAGCAACTGCATAAAGGATTTACACTTTATCCATGCGTTTACTTATGTCACCAGTTGAAGATGGCCTTATTAGCGGCCCAGGCTTAAGCATTACCGACACAATCCTTAGATATGTAATTGTGCCAGTTTCTCTTTTTGCAGTCATTGCACTTACTTCTTGGATCGCATCAGCGCCCCGAAAAGAAAGTTCAGAATCTTCAATTAATTCAATTAATTAAATATCTAACTTCTGAACCTTTAATGCACGGATAAGTCCGTCTTGAGATTCTTTTACTAGTTTGCGCAATACAGCCGGTGCATCCTTGCCTTCACCTGATAGCCAAGAATTAGTCTTATCCATAACTTTCTGCGTTAGCACCCACGATGGATACAAACCGGTTACATATTTGGCTGCGATTTCATAAGACTTTGATTTCCACTGGCTAAGAAGATTTTCAAAGTAAAGGTCCACAAAGGATTCAAGAATGTGGCGCTGAATTGGGCGCTGGAAACCTGCAACTAAGGCCGACCGAACTGAAGTTGCAACGTTTGCATCCATAACTTTATTGAAGGCATAAGCCTTAGCTTCGGCATTTGGTGCAGCAGCGGTGGCAGTTTCAAAGAAAAGATTTCCCGAAGTTGTGTTGTCTTTTGCTAACTCTGCTTCTAACTCTTGCTTAGTTGTTGCACCGCGTTCAGTTAAGGAAATTAAGAAATACCAACGCAGGTCAGCATCGATTTTAAGTCCTTGCGCCGAACCTTCAAGCAGACCACGTACTTTTTGAATCTGATCTTCGGTGTGGGCATTAGCGGCGAAAGCACGTGAATAAAGCAGTTGTAAATCGCTACCAGGCGCACTCTTTGAAGTTAGCTCCCAGAAACCGTTGGCTAATTTTTCGCGATACTTATGGCGATTAGCATCGGTTGCATACGCTTCAACTGAAGTTCCAAGTTGAGCAATAACAATATTTACAATTGCATCATCGGTTTCACCAGCAAGTCCGGATAAAGCGACCTCAATGAAATCTGCCGATGAAATCTCGGCATCGCGGTGCATGTCCCAGGTGTATGCCCAACACAAAGCACGAGCCAATGCATCATCAAGCTTTCCTAAATGCGACTTTAGCGTTGCAATTGAGCGCTCATCAAAGCGCAGTTTGGCGTAAGAAAGATCGCGATCATTGATAAGTACTAGGTCGGCCAACTTTTCGCCGGCAAGTTCGGCAACGAGCGTTTTTGCTCCGGTTACGTCTAGTTCAACGGATTTGCGCAGAACCAATGCATCACCAGCAATGTCATACAGACCAATTGCCAATCGGTGCGGGCGAAGTTCTTTCGAACCTTCTGGAACTAGTGGTGCTTCTTGAGTGATTGAAATGCTCTTGTATGAATCACCTTCGATTTCAAGTGCTGGACGCAAAGTATTCACGCCGGCAGTTTGTAACCAAGTGTTAACCCACGTATCTAATTTACGACCACTTGCAGCTTCAAGTTCAACGAGTAAATCATTAAGCGTTGTATTACCCCAGGCGTGCTTTGCAAAGTATTTCTGCAAACCTTCAATAAATTGTGGACGACCTACGTGTGCAACTAGCTGGTGTAAAACAGATGCACCTTTTGCATACGTGATTCCATCAAAGTTAGCGTTAACGGCTTCCATATCGACCATGTCGGCGATAATTGGGTGAGTAGATGAAAGTTGATCTTGGCGATAAGCCCAATTCTTGCGGGCTGCATTAAATTCTGACCATGCACCTTTGAAGCGCGTTGCTTCAGCAAGAGCTAGATATGAAGACCATTCAGCAAAGGATTCGTTGAGCCATAGGTCATCCCACCACGACATTGTGACCATGTCACCAAACCACATGTGCGCCATTTCGTGCAGGATTGTGTTGGCGCGAGACAAATAAGCTTTTTCTGGCATATGACTGCGGAAGACAAGAACATCTTCGCGGAAAGTTACTGCGCCAGCGTTTTCCATTGCACCAAAGTTAAAGTCAACCACTGCGATTTGATCATATTTTTCAAATGGATAAGCAAGACCGAATACCTTCTCAAAATACTCAAAACCCTGCTTAGTAATTTCAAAGATATTTTCTGGATCTAGATATTGCAACATTGATTTGCGGCAGTAGATTCCAAGTGGAATCTCTTTTTCACCTTTATATACATCGTGGACATGTGAATACGGCCCGGCAATAAGTGCGTCTAAATAAGTTGCAATGCGTGGAGTGGTTTTAAACTTCCATTCAACAAGGTCGCCTTTAGCCACTTTACTTTCAACTGGGTTATTTGAAACAGCTTCCCAATGCCCAGGCGTTGTAACGGTTAGAGTAAAAGTTGCCTTAAGGGATGGCTGGTCAAAACAAGGGAACATGTTGCGAATGTGCGCTGTTTCGCCC
>WLCU01000065.1 GCA_009705165.1 Actinomycetota bacterium
AAACCCGGCCGATATTGCGCGCGCAATGATTGAGGGAATGCTGGCAGGTTTGGCAGATGCAGTTGATGCATTGGTAGCACTTGGAGTTAACGTAAATCGAATTTTGTTAATTGGAGGGGCGGCAAAAAACCCTGCGATTCCAACTATTGCTAGTGCGCTTTTTGGTCGTGAAGTTCTTGTGCCTCCTGCCGGTGAATATGTTGCCGACGGTGCTGCTAAGCAAGCTGCGTGGGCATTGTTAGGTCAAATGCCAACATGGAATTTAGGAAAAGTTGAACATCACGAAAGCAAAGCAACACCTGATGTTATGGACAAGTATCGATCCCTGCGCGATAAAACTGTAGGTTGGTAGTTAATTAAGCGGTAACGCGTACGCCTTTACCAACCACAATGATTCCGCCTGGGCTAATTGTAAATCGCTGACGATCGCGTTCTAGATCTACGCCAATTTGTGCACCTGGTTCAACCACAACGTTTTTATCCAAAATTGCGTTACGGACAATTGATTTATCACCAATTCGCACCGATGGCATTAATACCGATCCTTCAACAATTGCGCCTCGACCAACGGTTACATCGTAGGAAACCACGGAACCATGCAAGATTCCACCGGCAATAATCGAACCCGCGCCAACGATTGAATCATGGGCGCCGCCGCTCTCACTGAATTTGGCAGGCGGTAGTGATGGTGGATTTGTAAGTAAAGGCCACTCACGGTTATACAAATTAAAAATTGGATGCACTGAAACTAAATCCATATGTGCGTCGTAATATGCATCAATAGAACCAACGTCTCGCCAGTAACCTTTATCGCGTTCGGTTTCGCCAGGAACAACGTTATTTGCAAAGTCATAAACCTTAGCTTCGCCATTTTTAGTTAGGAAAGGAATGATATTTCCGCCCAAGTCATGTCTTGATTCAATATCTTCGGCATCGATAATTAACGCTTCTTCCATTACATCTCGCTTAAAGATGTAGTTACCCATCGATACTAAACAAAGATCTGGGTGCCCTGGCATTGCTGGTGGGTCAGATGGTTTTTCATGAAATGCCTTGATAGTGATTCCATCTTCAGCTAATTCAATAACACCAAACTCGTGCGCCTCAGCGCGTGGCATGCGGATTGCTGCAACTGTGATTCCTGCGCCAGTTTCGACATGCTGGACAAACATTTGACCCGGATCCATGCGATAAACGTGATCAGCTCCGAACACTAAAACGTGTTCAGGATTTTCGTCATGAATTAAATTAAAGTTTTGCAAAATTGCATCGGCGCTACCTGTATACCAGCGTGGTCCAAGACGTTGCTGGGCGGGAACTGGAGTGATGTAGTTGCCCAGCAATGCAGACATGCGCCACGTTGTAGTTATGTGACGGTCAAGTGAGTGCGACTTGTACTGAGTCAACACCGCAATTTTTAACATGCTGGCATTTACTAAGTTTGATAAAACAAAATCAATCAGGCGATAAGAACCACCAAAAGGAACGGCAGGTTTTGCCCGATCTGCAGTCAACGGCATTAAACGCTTACCTTCTCCGCCAGCTAGGACAATTCCTAGGGGAAGTTTAAGTTTTGCCATGCGCTAACGATAGCCTGTGCCTCTGGATGAGGGTAGGGGGATTGCTTTGAGCAGGCTAAAAGTTGGCATTGTTACTAAAGAATGGCCTCCTGCAATCTATGGCGGAGCAGGTGTTCATGTCCTGCAATTAACACAAGCCCTAAGAAGTATCAATGGTGTCGATGTTGACGTGCATTGCTTTGGCGGCAAACGCGATGATGCTTTCGGTTACGAAACCCCGACTCAATTTGTTTCAGCAAATCCGGCAGTCCAAGCTCTAGTAACTGATTTAGAGATAGCAACGAATTTGGGCAATGTTGATTTAGTGCACTCTCATACTTGGTATGCCAACATGGCTGGACATGTTGCAGCTATGCAGTACTCAATCCCCCACATTGTTAGCGCTCATTCACTTGAGCCATTGCGACCTTGGAAAGCCGAACAACTTGGCGGTGGATATGCAATTTCATCGTGGGCAGAAAAAACTGCCTACGAAGCTGCATCGGCAATCATTGCCGTAAGTGATGGCATGCGCGCCGATGTTTTAAAGTCATACCCAAACGTAGATCCCAATAAAGTTGTAACTATCCGTAACGGTGTTGATACATCAAAGTTTGCACCAAATCACGACGCAACAGTGCCGCTTAAATATGGGGTCACTGGTCGCTATGCAATTTTTGTTGGACGAATTACTCGCCAAAAAGGTTTGGCACATCTTTTGCGTGCTTGGAAACAAGTACCCGCTGAATATGGACTAGTACTTGCCGCTGGTAGTCCTGACGAAGAAGGTATCGGCAAAGAGGTAGCTGATTTAATCGCCGAACTTCAAAAGACCCGATCAAATATTTGGTGGATTAAGGACATGTTGGCTCACGATGAATTAACCGCGATGTTAACTGCGGCAGATTTATTCATCTGTCCATCGGTTTATGAACCCCTTGGAATCGTTAACTTAGAGGCAATGGGCTGTGAAACTGCCGTCCTTGGTTCTCGAGTTGGTGGTATCCCTGAGGTTATTGCCGACAAACAAACCGGTGAATTAGTTGATTACACCGATGATGCTGCCAAATTTGAAAACGCGCTCACTGAATCAATTACGCGTTTAATGTCACAACCAGAATTACTCGCTGCCTATGGTTCTGCTGGCAGAGTACGCGCCATGACCGAATTTGGATGGGACGCAGTTGCTGCTGCAACCGTTGCTTTGTATCGACGCGTGATTGCTTAAATGACGCGTAAATCCTGGATCCACTTCGGCATAGTCGGCTTTTTATGGGGAATTCCATACCTATTAATGAAGGTTGCTGTTGCCGATATTCCTCCTCCCCTAATCGTTGCCGGTCGTACATTTATTGGTGCGGCAATATTGATTCCGATTGCTATTCGAAAAAATACTCTTAAGGATGCAATCAAAGGCATTAGATATGTTGCACCTTACGCAGTTCTTGAAATGGTTGGTCCCTGGATTCTGATCACCAATGCTGAAAAAGAGATTACTTCGGGATTAGCTGGTTTATTGGTTGCAACAGTTCCAATCTTTTCAACGATTTTCTCTTCACTACGCGGGGATCATTCAGTTTGGCAACCTAAGCGAATCTTTGGTCTCGTTGTTGGATTCGTTGGAATTGTTGCACTGGTTGGAATCGAATCAATTACAGGGAGTAGCAATCCAAAAGCAATTGCGATGGTAATTCTTGCATCAATTTTGTATGCCTATGCAGTCCTGATGATTACAGCAAACTTGCCAGGGGTTGATGGAATTGCAATTAACGGCGTAGCAATGGCAATTACTTCGCTGATTTATACGCCTATTGCTATTGCAATGTGGCCAACTAATCCTGTTTCAGTAAATGCAATCGCAGCGCTAATTGCCCTTGGAGTCTTTAGTACCGCCATCGCTTTTATGCTCTTCTTTATCGTTATCGTAGAAATCGGTCCGGCCCGAGGTTCTCTAACTACGTATGTAAACACTGCCGTTGCAGTTGTGCTTGGAATTATTATTTTAGGTGAACCTATAACTTTAGGAATTATCGTTGGTTTACCTATGGTGGTACTAGGTTCTTACTTAGCTAGTCGAAAATCAGCGGTTTAACGGCGCTCTTCAAAACCTAACTTATCGAGCATTCGGGCATCACGTTGCCACTCTTTTGAAACTTTAATATGTAAACCTAAGAAAATCTTGGCAACCAATGCGCGTTCGATATCAGCGCGTGCTCGAATACCTATTTCTTTTAGGCGCGTACCTTGATGACCTAATAAAATTGCTCGCTGCGTATCGCGCTCCACGTGGATCGTGGCATGCACATCATAAAAAGGGCGTGAACCTTTTTCTTCACGCTCACCGAATTCATCGATAGTTACAACGATGGAGTGTGGCAACTCTTCACGCACATCTTGTAGCGCAGCTTCGCGGATAAATTCACAGATTAACTGTTCGATTGCTTGATCACTCGTGGTGCCTTCTGGGTAATACTGCGGACCCGCTGGCAAATTATCACCAATTAACTTATTCAAAAGTTCGATTTGGTCATGAATTGCAGCTGACACCGGAATAATTTCGTCCCAAGTAAATCCTTGTGCCAAATCCATGATTCCGGTTAAGCGAAGTGCAAGCTTTTCTTTTGACAGTAAATCAGTTTTAGTAATTACGGCAAATTTCTTTGCCTTAGGGTGCTTAGCGATTTCTTGAGCAATAAAAACATCACCTGCACCAGAAGTTTCATCGGCTGGAATACATAAAATTACAACATCAACTGAATCCATAGACTGATCAACTACTGCATTGAGGCGTTGTCCGAGCAAAGTCTTTGGCTTGTGTACCCCTGGAGTATCTACAAGGACTGCCTGGAAGTTATCTCCGTGAACAATTCCACGAATAGCACTTCGAGTTGTATTGGGATGGTGTGAAGTAATTGCAATCTTGCTTCCAACTAATGCATTGATCAAAGTCGATTTTCCAACGTTTGGGCGGCCAACAATGGCAACAAAGCCCGAACGGAAATCACTCATAGCGCTATTCTCTCATTGATTTATACCTATGAACTCCACAGCATCTGCCACAGAAGTAACAATTTCTGCAGCTCTTTCTCCAATTAATCGATGACAACCTTCGCTGGTTGGTGAATTAATAGGTCCGGGAATTGCCATTACTGGTCGCATTAATTCGGCAGCATCGCGGGCAGTACGCAATGATCCACTTCTGAAAGCTGCTTCGACAACTAATGTGGCATTTGATATCGCTGCAATTAAACGGTTGCGAGTAAGAAATCTATGTGGCAAAGCTTTATGTCCGGGCATTACTTCGGTCACCAAAGCACCGCTTTCGCAAATTTCGGCAAAGAGTCTGATATTTCCTGCCGGGTAGTTAACATCAATGCCACAAGCAATTACCGCAACCGTTGCACCTTCGGCTATGAGTGCGCCTTTATGTGCAAACGAGTCGATGCCATAAGCGCCCCCACTAACTATTACCCATTGTCGATCTACAAAACCTGCCGCAAAATCACCAGCAATACGTGCGCCGTAATTAGTTGGATTACGAGTTCCCACAATTGCAAGTGAGTCGGCGTTTAGTGAATCCAAATTGCCTTTTGCGATAAGAGCAATGGGCGGGGCAGCCAACTCTTCGCACCCTTGTGGCCAATGCAAATCGCCAGGAATTAAAAACTCTGCTCCGTGGGTTGCAATACTGCTAAGCACATAATCGGCAGTTAAAGCTTTTACTTCCGTGATTAACGATGCGTACTTGATTGAGTCATAGCCGCCTGCAAGGATTTTTTCTAACACGGATAGGCCAGTTGAACCAAAGATTTCTTGGGACCAAAAACTATGTCCACCTTCAACCGCCGCAAAAAGAATCGCTCTAGCTTCGCGTTCATTCATAAGTCGATTCCCCCTCGAAGTGCATGCCCTTGCTGCACATCTGCAAGAGTTGGAATTTTGTTGCCGTGTAAATCTGCAAGGCTCCAGGAAACACGAATAATCTTGTGCAACCCTCTGGCCGTTATGTGTTCTTTATCGAGTTCTTCATGTAGAAAATTCATGGCAATACGTTCGGGGGCAAAAACTGATCGAAGCGCACGCGATGGGATTTGTGAATTTAAAGACCATGGATGATCGATGAATCGTTGCTGTGCGATTGCTCTTGCGGCAATTACGCGTTCGCGAATATGTGCGCTGGACTCCCCTAACTCCGCGCGCGCCATATCTACGCGCCCAACTGGATCTACATGTACGCGCATATCAATTCGATCCATCAGCGGCCCAGACAAACGACCTAAGTAGCGGCGCACTTGTTGCGAGGAACATGTGCAGTTGTGACCTCTGCCTGTGAATTTTCCGCACGGACATGGATTTGCGGCTAGGACGAGTAAAAATTGAGCCGGAAAAGTTACAT
>WLCU01000066.1 GCA_009705165.1 Actinomycetota bacterium
GATTTATATGCCATATATAAGCCTGTTTACCTGAGGAGTTTCTGAGAACGGCCGCAGAACCCGCACTGAATATCTGCCGGGCTTAACCAGGGCGCTTATTCGCGGTGGAAAGCAAAAGCCTCGTCGTGGAAACGGTTCTTAGGCCCACCCACGTCTTCAAAGGCGTTTCGTACTGCACTGACCAGTGGCTCTGGTCCGCAGATATATACATCGCTATCTGCAAATTGTGGAACCAGCCTTTTAAGTGATCGCGCATCCATTGGATGGTTTTTGCGTGGGCCAACTAAGTAATGAATTCGAATCGATCCACCACTATTAAAGGCCATGTAATCCAGCTCTTCACGCAAAACTAAATCTTCTTCCTTAGAGGCACGGAAAATAACATCCATCTGCACGCCGCCATTTAACTCATCCATGATTGCGCGGATTGGCGTAATTCCTACGCCGCCACCAACTAAAACAACGTGCGGCCGAGTTGATCGTCCAGCAGTAAATGCACCATATGGGCCTTCAACAAATACGCGCGTGCCCGGCTTAATAAAAGCTAAAGAGCGTGAATGATCACCTAAATCTTTAACGGTAATTCGCATCAAATGTTCGGTAGGCGCTGCAGATAATGAAAATGGGTGCGACATCAAAAAGTGTCCGCGGGCTAAAAAGCGCCAACCAAAAAACTGTCCGCCTTGTGCATTTAGTTTATGAAGATTGCGGCCTTTCATAATCACGGAAATAACTCCAGGACCTTCAACAACTACTTTTTCAACTCGCAAATTAACTTTGAGTGATCTAACTAGTGGCACACCAAAGCGCCAATAAATAATAGAAAACGCCATCAAGACATACAACGCAGTCCAGTAAGCACGATTTAGCGGATGGCCAATAAACATTTGTCCGTTAAGAACTTGGTGCATGAAAGATGCTGCAACTGCAATGTAGGTATAAAGATGGATAATCCACCACGTCTCATAACTCATCTTTGCTCTGGCTTTTTTATAAGAAGTAACACCGGCCATAATCATTAAAACAAAACCAGCTAAGGCAAACCACATCCAGTCGTACTCATTGAGCATGCGCCATAGTTCTTTATATAAAGGAATCGAATCTTGCCCAGCAAATGAAAAAATAATGAATAAAACATGTGCGCCGATTCCATACAAAGACCACGGCCCTAAATTGCGATGCCAAGTAACGAGGCGATCATGGCCAACGCCTTTTTCTACCCACGGAATTCTGGCAACCAAGAAGATTCCAACGATTGCAAAATAGGTACCAACCAACGCGGACAAACGTGAAAAGGATGCAAGGGATGCATAGACAGAAGTGAAATCACTTTTGCGCACTGTCGTTAACTGCAATGCCAGAGTTAAACCAAGTCCGGCCCCTAGAGCTAATGCTGCCCAGTCAGTACCTGCGCCAGAGTGCTTATAAATTCGCGTCGCCTGTGTCATGGATTCATTGAACACTAATTGGGGCAGAGATTGCTGATGAGCAACTGAGAACTACCTGAAAGGCTTTAAGGCTCCATGCACCTTTTCAGTTATACTGACCAAATGCGCTCAATTAATCGATTTTTGCCAACTCATGCTTCTTTAAACGCCCGCAGATTTATTGTTGCCTCCATCGCAACGCTTGCGATGCTAGCCACCACCGTGGTTCTGCCAGCAACAATGCAGGCACCTGCATTTGCAGATGGTGAATGTTCAAAGATTTATGTTCCGCCAGTACCACCAGTTCCAACCGATGGATCTGATACTGGAACTTCAGAGGCAATCATTAGAGCCGTGGATACAAGCGCAGACGTTGGCGATGAATTACCTGTTTTTAATTGTTACTTGGCATCACCAATTGGCGCTTTTTATAAGGAGCCAATTTGTCAGGCTTTTGACGGTGATCGAGTTCTGACTTCTACGCCACCAGCTGGAAAATATAAAATTATGTGTACCGGGGCAGAAGCCACAAATGCTTACCTAATCGCATACTATGCAGGAACATTTACTGTAAATCCAAAGCCCGTAGAGCCAACACCTACGGCTTCGCCGACAGCAACGCCGACCCAGCCAGCCGTGGTTGCCAATAAAGTTGAATCTGGAAAAGATTTTAGTTATTTCACTGAGCTTCAAACAGCTAGCGGAATTAACCACAACGTTGCCGTTCAAGCCGCGGCAGGTGTATTTATCTCTGGATCAATTATTAATATTGTTGGAAAACCAGAGCTTTCACTCAAGGGTTCGCAGTTAAGTTTTAGCATTGAAGGTCGCAGCAGCTCTGGCACAACTTTGTCTCGCATGAGCAAGAGCTTTACTGTGATAATTGATGCGCCTTCAAATAAATTCCTTCCCGTATTTAGCGCTGATGGTTCAAAATGGACACCGGTCCAACAGCTAACTTCTCCTGAACTTCCTGCTGGAGTTTTAGCTGGATTTACTGGCGGGGGATCAACTTTTTCAATTTCTACAAAATCCTTTGGCTACTTTGGGCTACGCACTAATCAAAACAATTTTGAACTCACTGCCCAACCATCCAAGAGCACATATTCGACTACAGATAAGCCACAACTTGCGGCAGAGGCACAAGGCGATGGAAAACTGAGCTTTAGTACTTCTACTTCAAAGGTCTGCTCAGTTTCTTCAGCAGGAATCGTTACTGCAAAAACCGTTGGAACCTGTTCTATTACAGCTAAGAAGTTAGGAGATCCTGAATTCCTAGACGCTGTATCTGCGCCACTTGCGATTACTTTTGCAAAAACAGCTGCCACCAGTAGCGGTTCAAGTAAAAATAATCCTGCGCCAAGCCGAAACACTGGCAAGACAACGGTAGTTATTGTTAAGAGCGCAACATCTGATTCGCTTCTTCTTGCAGACCCTGGCATGGATCTAAGCGCATCAACTGTCTCGATCTCTGGACTTTCTGGTGGAGTTCGTTTGCCACTTAAGAAAGCTTTCCAACTACAAATATCTTCATTGTCGCCATCTACTTCTTATCAGATGAGCGTACTTACACCATCTAGTAACAGCATCCCATTGAGTCCAAGTTTGACGTCATCCCGTGGCGTTCTTACCTTCCAAATTATGGAGTTCATTAAAGCTGGTAAATACAAGATCGTATTAACTTCTGCAGGCTCTGCTCAATCAAACATGATTGAAGTAACTGTCGGCTAGTTAGTGCTTGATCTGCCAGAAAGAAACTAACCATTGAATCTGGCTGTCTGAAAGAAACACGGCTATCCAAAAGCCTAAGAGCAAGAACGGTCCAAATGGGATTCTGGACTTTCGGCTTGCTTTTTTCGACAACAACAAGCCAACACTAATAAGCCCTGCGGTATAAAAAGATAAAATCAAATAGGCAGCAGTGGTCTGCCAACCAAGTAGGCCCGCAGCAAAAGCCAGAACTGGGGCAAGCTTTACATCGCCCATACCCATACCCTTGCTGCCGGTTACAACATAAATAACCCCAAAAATAATTAGAGCCGTGATTGGGTCACGCAAAAGACCGGTCAAGTTTTCAAATGATTGGTCCTGATACATTTTTATGCCAAACACGCCTAGTTCAATTACGGCTAAAACCAGCGTAAAAAGATTAGGCAAACGATGTATTTTCACGTCAATATAAATGTAGGGAGCAGTAAAAACAGCAATCGAAAAGAACAGGATTGAGGCTAAGGAAAGATCAAACTTGGTATAAATCGCCAAAAAAAGCCCACCGCAAAAGAGTTCACCTAATGGATAAATAAATGAAATTCGATTACGACAACTGCGACAACGTCCCTTAAGTGCGATAAAGCTGACTACAGGAATGTTTTCATACCAAGCTAAAGCTTTCTGGCACTGAGGGCACTCGGACCCTGGGAAAACCACTGACTTACCAATGTGTGTACGTAGGGCCAACACATTAGAAAATGAACCAAAGATCAGACCAAAGAAGAATACATACAAAGAAATCATTGCAGTGTGTACCTTCCTTAGTTAAAGATATTTGGTAATAAGAAACCCTACCTAACACACTCAATTACTTGAGTCGGCGCTAGGTAGGGTTCTTTTTTAAATTAGTTTGCTGGGTACTTACACAAAGTCACCGGACTAAACGCTGTAGCGCCTGCGATGTCTTTGTAACCTTGTACCGTTGATTGCGCACCATTAAATGAGATCTTCAAGAAATAATCCCCGGCAGTTGGTGCGTTAGCAACTACTCCCTGAGTGTTAACTAAAGATGGAATTGCTTTCAAGTAAGTGTTAAACGGGGCAGTTAGTGGAGTTGTTCCATCTGCTTTAACGGTAGCTGTGTACCAACCATCAACACCAACATTTGGGAATTCGCCGTTATCAATGTAGAAAGAATCTAGGGCAGAAGCTAAAGCCACCGCGCTTGACTGACATGATTTTTCTACAGACTTGTTTCGAGCACCTGCAACACCAATTGTTACGATTGCGGCCAAGATACCCAGAATAATTACAACGATCAAGAGTTCAATAAGAGTGAAGCCTTTTGATGAGGACCTCTTCTTTTTTCTAAATAACTTCATCATCTTTTCACTGCTCCTCGTGTTGTTATGCGATTGGGCATAGGTGACAAGCGTAACCTATGGATTACTGACCTTCAATTTCTGCTAGCTACAGCCCTTTCCGGACTGAATAGTGCCGTCTTTGACCACGGTGATCGAGCCATCAGCATCGGGATATCCCAAATACAGCCGATAAGGCGAGCCTTTGCGGGAAAGGGCTTGCAAGGCCACTCCATTGCCATTTGTTAGAGCCGATGTTGGGACTGCGATTTCATTTTGAACATTTGCCAAATACCCTGCGTCCACTAATACCTGAAGAGAAGCGGCATTAACATTTGAATCATTGAAGTACGACGCATTTGCCGAACTTATTGATTGGTAGTCAATGTTGCAGGCTTTGGTCTGAGAGCGTTGGGTGGTAGATGCAACGTTGAAAGTCACGATTCCAGCCAACAGCGAAATAATAACTACCGTAATCAATAGCTCAATGAGTGTGAATCCTTGAGTGTTTGACTCTTTTTTATCCATGTTTAGCTCGCTCTCTGGAGATCCCATAAATCAATCCTATATGTGCCACTTGTCTGCGAAACGCTCTTGCCAAAGTTGTTAAAGCCCAAGAAATTATCTCTCATTCTTATTTGGACTAGACCATAAGGAACTGTGGCACCTGAAACTGAATCGGGAGAAAACCCAATCTTTAACTGTAAGCAGCGATCACCGTTGCAAGGGTTAGCAGCTGCTGATGTTGAACTAGATGCTGAAGTACCACTTGGTACTAGTTGCAAGGCCTTAAGCATGATTCCCTTAGGAAAGATTGCACCGGTAAGCCAGTTAATTTTTCCCCAACCACTTGGTGCAAAAACAAGTCCATCTGCAGTCAAGTAACCGCCGCTTGCAATAGTTAAAAATGCGGTGCCAGGCTGTGAAACAAAATCTTCTGCCAAAGAGCACGGCGCTCCAAAAAATACGTTACAGGTAATAATCACAGGCTTATCTACAGTCTGACCAAAAGAGTTCTTATCAGAACTATTTACCGGGCAGAGTCTTAAACGTCCACCGCTTTGCACATTGATAGAAGTAGCGCCGGCAAAAACTAACTGCGTTCCGGCGGAGCCATTACAACTTCCCCCATTGTTAGAGCTGTAATTTGCCGACACGAAATATTTATTACTTGGAATATTGAGAACTAGTGGCGCGCCACCGTTTGATACAAATTTATTGCTTTGCCCGAAGTAAATCGGTCTATCGCTTCTGCTGCCACAACCGCTGCCGGATGACAAACTGCTGTTTATGGTTGCCAGAACCGTTGAATCGATAATACCGCTTGTAAACCTGCATGTTGAGCTAGAAAACGAGGCAACCCCGTAGACCGGAGAAATGTAAGAATTTTGGTACTGGATATATCCGGCGATTGTTGAATTAACC
>WLCU01000067.1 GCA_009705165.1 Actinomycetota bacterium
AGCCAGTCGAGGCTGCTTCTCACTGATGGATCAGATTCGCGCGCAAATTTTGGATGTTGATTATCCAAATACTGCAGCGGCGCGAATCTCTATCAAAGCACCGGCATCAAAGATTTTTGATTTGCTCGCAGATCCAAACTCTCACGCTTCTTTTGACGGTTCCGGAACAATAACTAAATCACTTTCTGGGCCTAAGCGTTTATATCTTGGGGCAAAATTTGGAATGGCAATGAAAATAAAGGTGCCTTACCGAATCACTAACACGGTGGTGGAGTTTGAAGAAGGTCATAAAATTACCTGGAGACACTTAATGATGTGGACGTGGTCATACGAACTCCACGATCTAGGTAATGGTGTTACACAAGTGACTGAGATTTTTGATGCCCATGACATCCCCTTTTATGCGAGCTGGTGGCTTAAGAAAACTAACTCTTTAGCGCGTAATCCGAAATGGATGGCTAAGTCACTTGTTCGCCTGAAGGCGATTTGCGAAGGTTGAGACTGACGCGCTTTGCTCCCTATCTCTTCGTTCTTCTTTGGAGTACAGGTTTTGTAGGTGCAAAATATGGATTGCCATATGCAGATCCATTCATTTTCTTATCAGTCAGAGTTTTTATTGCAGCTTTCATTCTTTTTATCATTGCAAGGCTGCTTAAAACAAAGATTCTTATTGGCAAACAAGCAATTTCGCGCTCGGCAATTATTGGTTTGTTTCTGCATGCGTTCTATCTTGGGGGAGTTTTCTTTGCGATTTCGCAAGGTGTTTCAGCAGGTGTTGCTGCGGTAATAACTAGTTTGCAGCCAGTTTTTGTTTCCCTACTTGCAGTTAAAATACTTGGAGAAAAACTCAAAGCAATCCAGTTTGTTGGTCTCATTCTGGGTCTAATCGGTGTTGTGCTTGTTCTTGGGCCAACTTTTGATAGTGCAACTTCTGGAATTGGAATAGCTGGCGTATTTATTGCCCTTATTGGCAGCACGACGGCAACGTTGCTTCAGAAAAAAATTGGTGGCTCAATTCCGATGTTGGCCGGTACTGCCTATCAGTATCTGGCAAGTGGCAGTGTCCTTTTAGTTGCAGCTCTTGTGACATCAGGTACGCACATCCAATGGAACATTCACTTTATCGGTGCAATGGCCTGGCTTATTTTGGTCTTATCTGTTGGCGCAGTGCTGTTATTGATGTGGCTTTTAAACTCTGGGAGTGCGGCGTCAGTCTCATCACTGTTCTATCTAGTGCCACCAGCAACAGCGCTAGAGGCTTTCTTTTTATTTGGTGAAAAAGTAAACACCCAAGGCTTCCTTGGAATAGGAATAACCGCCCTGGGTGTTTGGCTAGTAATACGTAGTTCGAACTAGTGGTGTTCAATCTGCTTTAGATCATCTGCCGATACCTTCGGAACAGATACAGCATGAGCCTTGCTCATTCGTGCGCGCAACTTATTCTTAATTGCTCCAGGACGACGTACTCCACGTGCATCAGTCTCAGTTAACTCCAGAGCTGGCAATTGTTCGTGGGAAGTAAGAGTCCAAGCCTTTTCTGGAGAAATTGGTGCGTGAACTTCAACAAACTCACCGTGAGGCAAGCGTAGGAGTCGACCAGTTTCAGTTCCATGAAGAACCAAGTCACGATCTGCGCGCTGCAGCGATAGGCATAGACGCTTAGTGATGACGAAAGCTATTGGAGGCAAAATAAAGATACCAAAACGCGTACCCCACATAATTTGATTGATGGTCAAATCAAAGTGAGTAGCGATAATGTCATTTCCACCATTTATAAGTGAGACCATCATGAAAGTTAATGACATGACACCTAGGGCAGTGCGATTTGGTGCGTTACGTGGGCGATCAAGCAGATGATGTTCGCGCTTATCACCAGTAAACCAACTTTCAATAAATGGATACAAAGCCATTCCCGTAAATAAGATGCCAGGAACAATTAATCCAGGAATCAAAATGTTCCAAGAAATAGTGTGGCCAAATGCATGCGTCTCAATTGGGGGAGCCATGCGCACCAAACCATCCAGCCAACCCATGTACCAATCGGGTTGAGAACCGGCAGAGATCTGACCTGGCGTATATGGCCCGTATAACCAAATGGGGTTAATTGATGCAACCGCTGATAAGAATGCGATCACTCCGAAAACGATAAAGAAGAAACCACCAGCTTTAGCCATATAAGTAGGCATTAGGGGATAGCCGACTACGTTCTTTTCTGTACGGCCTGGCCCAGGAAACTGCGTGTGCTTTTGATACCAAACCAACATTAAGTGGATAGTAATTAGAGCCAGGAAAGCACCGGGTAGTAAGAGAACGTGTACCGTGAAAATTCGCGGAATGAATGCTTCTCCTGGGAATGCTCCATCGAAGGCGAAGAATGCAAGGTAAGAACCTACCACCGGCAATGCTTGAATAATTGCTTCTGCAATTCGGATACCAGTTCCTGATAAAAGATCATCTGGCAATGAGTAACCCAAGAAGCCCTCAACGATTCCAAGAGTTAATAAACCAACTCCAAGGATCCAGTTAAATTCACGTGGCTTACGAAAAGCTCCGGTGAAGAAAACGCGTAGTAAGTGTCCAACGATTGCGGCCATGAAAATAATCGCAGCCCAGTGGTGAATTTGGCGCATTAATAATCCACCACGAACCTCAAAGGAGATATGAAGTGTCGAAGCGTAGGCTGCCGACATCTTTAATCCTTGAAGCGGTGCATATGAACCTTCGTAAGTAACTTCGCGCTGTGAAGGATCAAACCAGAAAGTCAAGAAGGTGCCAGAAAGAAGTAAAATCACAAATGAATAAAGGCAGACTTCGCCAAGCATGAACGACCAATGGTCAGGAAAGACTTTGGTCAGATTCTTCTTCATCCATGCAGCCGCGCCAGTGCGCTCATCTACATAGTTGGCTACAGATCCGAGTTTCTTTTCTACATTTGTCATTGTGAGTTACGCTCCCAGAAGCTAGGTCCAACCGGTTCACTAAATGCTGATCGAGCAACTAAATATCCTTCTGCATCAACAGTGATATCTAATTGCGGTAATGGACGAGCTGCTGGTCCAAAAATAACTTTGGCACCACGTGTCACATCAAATGTTGACTGGTGACATGGACACAGCAAGTGTTTTGTTTGCTGTTCATACAGGGCAACCGCGCATCCCATGTGTGAACAAATCTTGGAGAAAGCGATGATTCCATCGTGAGTCATGGCTAGCTTTTCAGGTGTTAATTGGAAATCTCCTGGGCGCAGACGGATAAGAAGCACGGCATCTTTTCCAATATCACTTAGTGCGCGATGTGATCCTTCAGCAACAGCTGGCAAAACTTGAGCAACTGCACCCACTTCTAAATCAGATGCCAGGATGGGACGGTCCCCAGGATCTGTAACTAAACGAGTTCCGGTTTTCCAACTAGTTTTTTCGAGCTCTTTGCCTGGCAAAGGACCTAGGTCGCGCAAAAGCAACAACGGGGAAAGTGCAGATAAACCAAGGGCTGCACCTAATGATTTTTTAATCAATGAACGGCGACCCATTCCTACAGTTCCTGCGCGTTCCTTAACTGTCTTTACAAAATCTTCGCGCTCATTATCTGGTGAACGAAATTCATGACGATGTGCAACTACTTCGGTATCTGGCATTAGAGTTTTTGCCCAATGAATGGCGCCCATACCGATAAAGAAAAGCGAGATTGCCATTCCAAGGCCAAGACCAAGTTGATGTGCATTTTGATCGCCCATAACGGGGACAAAAATAAATAAATCTTGAGGAATAAAAACGTATGAGAAAATGAGTAAGAGAGTTCCAACTGCGGAAATTCCAAATAAAATAGCTACTTGGCGTTCGGCACGCTTTTCAGCTTTTGGATCAGTGTCAGCTTCACGGTGAACGTGTGCAGGCAATCCTGGATCTTTGATGGCTTCGATTTCGTTAGACATATTTTCCTTATCTCGCTTTCGTTGCCAACCAGACTGCTACACCGATGAGCAGTCCTAGTCCCAGTACCCAACCTAATAATCCTTCTGTAACAGGTCCTACACGACCAAGTGATGCACCGCCGAGATTTGGTTCTGCTTCAGCGGCTTTGATCCATTTAATAATTGATAGCTTCTCAGCTGGCGTAATTGTTTTATCGCTAAATACCGGCATTGACTGTGGGCCTGTAATCATTGCTTCGTAAATATATTTTGGCTCCACACCCATCAATGTTGGCGCGTACTTTCCTTGCGTTAACGCACCGCCTTGACCTGCAAAGTTGTGGCACATTGCGCAGTTATTTCGGAAAAGTTCTCCGCCCTCGGCAGTGCTGCCATCTCGCTCGTAATTTAAAACAGCATCTTCTGGAACGGCCGGGCCAGGTGCAAGAGAAGCCACGTATGCAGCTAATTTGGCCGTTTCTTCGGCGTCATAGACTGGTTTTTTTCGCATTGCTTGAGTGCTCATGTCAGCCATTGGCATACGACCTGTGCCTACTTGGAAATCAACAGAGGCTGCACCGACACCAATGAGAGATGGTGCAACTGCGCCACCTTCAGCGTTTAGGCCATGACATGAGGAGCAACCTTTCAAAAATATCTGCTTGCCTTCATCAATGGCCGCAGTGCGGGCAAATGTTGTAGATGATTGCTTCACGGATGCACTTGCGACTGAAAAAGTTGTACCAATCGCTAGAAGTGCAATAACTAAAAGCAATGGTGCTGCGGCTTTATGTCGACGATATCGAGATAAACGTTTCACGAAGTGATTGTGCTCCCTTACTTAATTAGGTAAATCGCTGAGAAGAGAGCGATCCACACGACGTCGACGAAGTGCCAGTAGTAAGAAACAACGATGGCAGTCGTTGCTTGCTCATGCGTAAAGCGACGAGCTTTGGAAACACGAATCATTACGATCAAGAAAGCGATTAGCCCACCAGTTACGTGCAGACCATGGAAGCCAGTTGCGATAAAAAAGACAGATCCATAAGCTGTTGAAGAAAGTGTTAAACCTTCTTGAACAAGAGATGCGTATTCAAAAATCTGGCCACCGATGAAGAAAGCACCCATGAGAAAAGTAAGCGCAAACCATTCGCGCATTCCCCATTTATTTATTTGATACAGCGCACCAGTGCGGCTCTTTTGAAAACGCTCTGCAGCAAATACTCCGAACTGACACGTTACTGAGGATAAAACTAAAACTGTTGTGTTCAGTGCTGCAAAGGGAATGTTAAGAATGTGGTTTGACTCGGCCCAAATAGTTGGCCCTTGTACTGCACGAGTGGTGAAGTAAATTGCAAACAGTGCCGCGAAGAACATGAGTTCGCTGGATAACCAGACGATTGTTCCTACAGCTACTGCGTTAGGACGAGTGATTTTATGGTGGGCCGTTACGGCTGCGCTGGACATGGGGGCGATTATTCCCGAAAACCACGCCTGCGTCTTGCACCGCAGCCCTCTGGGAGTGAGTATTCCCTCTCATTGTCAGTGAAACAGGCCACAGGATTTTGAGCTGTTTTATTGGGTGCTAATCCCAGTTTGGGCAATTAGACTTCAACCATGGCCAAGAAGCAGATTGTTCTTTATTCAGATGACTCTTCAGTGCGTTCGGCAGTATCTGCCGCCCTTGGAACCAAGGTCGCTAGTGACCTGCCTGAACATCAGATTCATGAATTTGCTACTGCGGCATCGCTGAGAGCCTATGTTGATGGTGGCGCCACAGTCGATCTATTCATTTTAGATGGCGAAGCGGCGCCAGAAGGCGGCATGGGCGTTGCCCGTCAACTCAAAGATGAGATTTTTGATTGCCCACCCGTTTTA
>WLCU01000068.1 GCA_009705165.1 Actinomycetota bacterium
ATCGGCATGTGCGATACCACCACGTAAAATTACGAAAGCAACGATGCCTTGTCCAGTCATTGCATCGGCTGCGCCAACAACGGCCGCTTCAGCAACAGCTTCATGTGAAACCAATGCTGATTCAACTTCAGTTGTAGAAATTCGATGACCAGATACGTTCATTACGTCATCGACTCGACCTAGTAACCAGATGGCACCTTCATCATCTAATTTTGCGCCGTCACCTGCAAAATAAATTCCTTCAAAGCGTGACCAATATGTTTCTTTATAGCGCTCATCTTCGCCCCAAACGCCACGTAACATCGATGGCCAAGGTTGATCAAGAATTAAATAACCACCATGCCCATCAGCAACAGGTTTTGCATTATCGTCGACAACTTTTGCACTGATTCCCGGAATTGGGCGCATTGCAGAACCTGGTTTCGTTGCTGTTACTCCTGGCAAAGGTGAAATCATGATTGCGCCAGTTTCGGTTTGCCACCAAGTATCAACGATCGGACAACGCTCACCACCAATAACCTTGCGGTACCACATCCAAGCTTCTGGATTAATTGGTTCGCCAACTGTTCCCAATAAACGAAGCGATTCCAAGTTGTGTGCTTGGGGAAATTCATCTCCCCACTTCATCCAGGTACGGATCAAAGTTGGAGCGGTGTACAAAATTGTTACGCCGTATTTTGCAACAATTTCGAAAATACGTCCTTTATGCGGAGTATCAGGCGTACCTTCGTACATAACTTGTGTAGCGCCATTAATAAGTGGCCCATAAACAACATACGAGTGGCCGGTAATCCAACCAACATCGGCCGTGCACCAATAAACATCGCTTTCTGGCTTGATGTCGAAGACCATTTTGTGCGTGTATGCGACTTGAGTTAAATAGCCACCGGTTGTGTGGAAAATTCCTTTTGGTTTTGCTGTTGTGCCTGATGTGTACAAAATAAAGAGTGGATGTTCAGCGTCAAAACTTTGCGCAACATGTTCTTCAGATTGGCGGCCAACAATGTCATGCCACCAGATATCACGATCAGTCCAGGCTGTATCTTGTTTAGTGCGCTGAACAACTAAAACTTTTTCAACATTATGTTGTCCCTTAAGCGCATCATCGACGGCAGGTTTTAATGCGAAAGCTGCACCTTTTCTGAAGCCGCCATCAGCGGTAATAACTAATTTTGCATCGGCATCTTGAATACGAGACAACAAAGCATCTGCAGAGAAGCCTCCAAAGACAACTGAATGTGGTGCGCCAATACGTGCACAAGCCAACATCGCAACTGCTGCTTCAGGAATCATTGGCATGTAAATCGCAACACGATCTCCAGCTTTAATTCCAATCTCAGTTAAGGCATTTGCTGCCTTTTTAACTTCAGTTAATAACTGGGCATAAGTAATTGTTTGGGTGTCGCCAGGTTCGCCTTCGAAATGAAAAGCAACACGATCTCCACGACCTTCATCAACATGTCGATCAAGAGCGTTAACTGAAGCATTAATTTTTCCACCGATAAACCATTTGGCATATGGCGGTTGCCAATCAAGCACTTGATTCCAAGGTGTTTCCCATTGCAAAGATTTTGCTTGCAGGTCCCAAAAAGCTAAGCGATCCATATTTGCATGCGCATATTCATCAAACTGCGCGTTGGCTTGGGCGGCAAACTCTGGGCTTGGCGAAAAGTGACGATCTTCGCTTAATAAATTCTCTAGCGACTCATGCTCTTGGTTCATAACCCGTGAGATTACCCGCCATCGCTAGATATCAACAGAGATTTACTGGGGGTGATTCTCACTTCTGGGTCACAGTCAGAATGCCGAAGCGAAAGGAGGTCACCTATGGGAATCTCATCTGTCATGTTGCTGATGTTTAAGTTCTTCGGCAACGCCACATTGGTTGCAGCGCTTTTCCGCTTTGCCGGCAGCGTCTTTAAAACCTTCATCTAGGCATGCGTGTTAAAACCCTCGGCCCATGGCCAGGCCGAGGGTTTTTTCGCGCCTTTTTTGTGGGATTCGGGCCAAAGTGAGAGGATTGGCCGTAAGCCTCTAAACGGTTCAAAGTTGCACTCGCTCTAGAGATTTACACCAAGCTACTAGGAGTCAAAGTGCCAATTGCAACCCCTGAAATTTATGCAGACATGTTGGATCGCGCCAAGAAAGGCGCATTTGCATATCCTGCAATCAACGTTTCATCTTCACAGACCTTAATCGCTGCAATTCGTGGTTTCGCCGAAGCAGAGTCTGATGGAATCATTCAATTTTCTTGGGGCGGCGCTGAATACGCTTCAGGTTCAACAGTTAAGAACATGGTCGATGGCGCAGTAGCGCTCGCAGAGTTTGCACACGTTGTTGCAAAAAACTACAAAGTAAATATTGGTATTCATACTGATCACTGCCCAGCTGAAAAGCTGGATGGCTTCATGCGTCCACTTCTTGCATTTGGTGCAGATCGAATTAAATCTGGCAAAGCTCCACTATTTAACTCACACATGTGGGATGGATCTGCAGTGGATATGAAAGAAAATATGCGCATTGCTAAAGAAATGTTGGCAATGTCAGTTGCAGCTAACACAATTCTTGAAATTGAAATCGGTGTTGTTGGCGGAGAAGAAGATGGCATTGAAGCTAAGCATGATGCAAAGCTCTACTCAACTCCTGAAGATGCATTACTAACAATTGAAACACTTGGAACGGATGCAAATGCGCGCTATATGGTCGCAGCAACATTTGGAAATGTTCATGGTGTTTACAAGCCAGGAAACGTTGTTTTGCAACCAAAGATTTTGGCAACTTTGCAAGAAGCAGTTTCAAATAAACTTGGGCTTCCAGCTGGCAGCAAGCCAATGGACTTGGTATTCCACGGCGGGTCAGGCTCTCTTCTTTCAGAGATCCGCGAATCCCTTGATTACGGCGTTGTAAAGATGAATATCGATACAGATACGCAATACGCATTTACTCGTCCAGTGGTTGATCACATGCTCAAGAACTACGACGGCGTATTAAAAATCGATGGTGAAGTTGGAAATAAGAAGGCTTACGATCCACGCGCGTGGGGTAAGGCTGCTGAAGCTGGCATGGCTGCACGTGTTGCACATGCTTGCGAGGATCTTCGTTCAACTGGAACTTCATCACTTAAGTAATAACCCTACGTAATCGGAGAGGTTTTACCAATGCCTGCACTAGTTTTGCTTGGAGCTCAATGGGGCGACGAAGGCAAGGGTAAAGCCACCGATTTACTTGGTGATCGCGTTGATTATGTAGTCCGCTATCAAGGTGGAAACAACGCCGGCCATACAGTTGTTATCGGTGATCAAAAGTATGCACTTCACTTATTGCCTTCCGGAATTCTTTCCCCAAATGTAATTCCAGTAATTGGAAATGGCGTCGTAATCGATCCAGGTGTCCTGCTTCAAGAAATCGCTGGTTTAACCGAGCGCGGGATAGATTGCAGTAAGTTATTAATTTCTACTAACGCACATTTAATTACTCCTTATCACCGCACCATCGATAAGGTCTCAGAACGTTTCTTAGGAAAATCAAAAATCGGTACAACAGGTCGAGGTATTGGACCTGCTTATGCCGACAAGATCAATCGAATTGGTATCCGAGTACAAGATTTATTCGACCCATCGATTTTGCGCCAAAAAATTGAGAGTGCACTACGCGATAAGAACCAAGTTCTTATTAAAGTATTCAATCGCAAAAACATCGAAGTCGATGAAGTGCTTACTGAGTATTTGGAATACGCAGAGATCTTGCGTCCATATGTTGCCGATACAGTATTAATTCTGAATCAAGCCCTAGAGGCCGGAAAACGCGTGCTTCTAGAGGGTTCACAGGGAACTTTGCTCGATGTTGACCACGGTACATATCCATTTGTAACCTCAAGTAATCCAACTGCGGGTGGCGCTTGTACTGGTTCAGGAATTGGGCCAACGAAAATTGACCGAGTCATCGGAATTATTAAGGCTTACACAACTCGCGTTGGTAGTGGACCTTTTCCAACTGAACTCTTCGATGAAGATGGTGAAGCTTTACGCCGTATCGGTGGCGAAGTTGGTGTTACTACTGGGCGCGCACGCCGATGTGGCTGGTTCGATGCACCTATTGCGCGTTATGCAGTTCGCGTTAACGGCCTGACTGATTTCTTCTTAACTAAGTTAGATGTATTAACTGGTTGGGAAAAAATTCCGGTTTGCGTTGCTTATGAAATCGATGGAAAGCGAGTTGAGGAACTTCCATCTTCACAATCAGATTTCCACCACGCAAAGCCGATTTATGAATATATGCCAGGGTGGAAAGAAGATATTTCTGCAGCGCGCAAGCTCAGCGATCTTCCGCAAGCAGCGCAGGATTACATCGCTTTCCTTGAGAAAATCTCGGGTGCACCCATGAGTGCAATCGGAGTTGGTCCCGGGCGCGATGAAACAATTGTCGTAAAGGATTTCATCTAAGAAATGAAAATCCTCCTAGTCGGAAGCGGCGGTCGCGAACACGCCTTAGGACTAGGACTACACGCAGATCCTGAGTGCACTGAACTTCATGCCGCACCAGGAAATCCAGGTATTGCAGCTTTTGCAACTTGTCATCCACTTGATGTTTCTGACAATGGCGCCATTGTTAATCTTGCACAGGATTTAGATGTTGATTTAGTAGTAATTGGCCCTGAAGTTCCACTTGTAAATGGAGCCGCAGACGTGTTGCGGGCCGCTGGAATTTCAGTTTTTGGTCCATCAAAAGCCGCAGCTGCCTTAGAAGGTTCAAAAAACTTTGCCAAAGAAGTGATGGCCGATGCTGGTGTACCAACTGCGCATAGCTTTACATGTTCAACTAAAGAAGAAATTGAAAAAGCTTTAGATGCATTTGGTGCACCCTATGTAGTTAAGGATGATGGGTTAGCTGCAGGAAAAGGCGTAGTAGTAACACGAGATCGTCAAGAAGCTTTAGAGCATGCACTTGCTTGCAAGCGAGTGGTTATAGAAGAGTTTTTAAATGGCCCAGAAGTTTCACTCTTTGGAATTAGTGATGGCAAAACGGTAATTGCGATGCAACCCGCACAAGATTTTAAGCGCGCACACGAAAATGATTCTGGGCCAAATACTGGAGGCATGGGTGCATATTCACCTTTACCGTGGGCTCCGTCAGACATTATTGAAGATACGCACAAGAAAGTTTTAGCACCGATGGTCGCTGAAATGGCTGCGCGGGGAACACCATTTGTTGGGTTGCTATATGCCGGACTTGCATTAACCGATCACGGAACACGAGTAATTGAATTTAATGCTCGCTTTGGAGATCCGGAAACGCAAGTCCTAATTCCATTATTGAAAACACCATTGGCCACGTTGTTATATAAAGCGGCAACTAGAAATCTTGAAGGCGTAACACTTGAGTGGAAAAATCAATCAGCAGTAACAGTGGTACTTGCCGCTCAGGGTTATCCAACAGCACCCCAAACAGGTGGAGTAATTGGAGAGTTCCCGACAATTGAAGAAACCATGATTTTTCATGCAGGAACTTCAGAAAACGAAAAGGGATTAGTTGCATCTGGCGGTCGAGTCTTAACTGTCACCGGA
>WLCU01000069.1 GCA_009705165.1 Actinomycetota bacterium
AATTAGCGCCAACCCTGCCGCAGACCACCCAGGCAGCGAGGATACATAGATCAAATCCCCAACCTGTGCACCGCTTCTGGTAATCGCTTTTTCAACTTCGCCAAGAGCTGTCATTGAAATTACTTTCACAGGCCCCCGAGCTAAGTCCCCACCCACAACCACGGCCCCACAGCTGGCAGCCTCATGTTTGATTCCTTGGGCTAATTCGCTGACCCACTCCATCGATTCTTCACCCGTTAAAGTAACGGCGGCAACTAAATATGTTGGCGTAGCGCCCATTGCATAAACATCAGCCAAATTTGCTGCACAAATCTTTCGCCCAATTTCAAAGGCTCCTGACCATTGGCAATTGAAATGAGTTCCTTCGACCGCCATGTCCGTTGTAATGACCGTATGTTCACCTGTAGCAACGACTGCGGCGTCATCGCCAATTCCTAAGGCAACTCCTCGGTGATTTGCGCCAAAGATTTCGGCCAATGCGCCAATTACTTGGGCCTCATCGAAGTTCATGGCCAAAGAGTAATCGACTAGCCAGTACCTATATCTCTGAAGTAGCCTTAAGCCACCAACGAAAGGAAACTCTTATGTCAGTTCAGGCCTACATTTTGATTCAGACAGAGGTCGGCAAAGCTGGATCTGTTGCAAAAGCTGTTTCAGCAATCGCTGGTGTCACATTAGCCGAAGGCGTTACAGGACCGTATGACGTGATCATGCGCGCAGAAGCGCCAAGCATGGAAGATTTTGGTCGCACTGTTTTGTCTAAGGTTCAAGGCGTAGCAGGTATTACTCGCACCTTGACCTGTCCAGTTACACACTGACCCATAGCTAATTATGCGCACGCTGTTTACTAACGCGCGCTTTTTCTCAGTTGGTCAAGAAAGTTTTCGCGACCTTATTGTGGAAAACGATTTAATTCTTGCAACTGGTGCTGCTACAAGAGAATTTCAAACTGACGAAACAATTGATTTAAATGATGCATTCGTGATCCCGGCTTTTTTAGATGGCCATGCGCATCCAATATTTGCCGGGCGTGAAGCTACTGGACCTAAAGTCAATGGTCTAAAATCAGTTGCCGACATTCAATTAGCCGTAAAGAGCTTTGCCTTAAACAACCCAACGATGCCCTGGATTATTGGTGGGGCTTATGAAGCTGCCATTGTTGAAAGTGGAGATTTTGATGCCGCATGGCTCGATGAAGTTGTCAACGATCGCCCGGTTGTTTTACATGCAGTCGACCATCACACCATTTGGGTTAATAGCAAAGCGCTAGAACTAGCCGGAATTAACGCTCAAACTAAAGATCCTGTTGGCGGCACAATTGCACGACGTTTTGATGGCTCGCCAAAAGGGGTTTTTCGAGAGCCATCTGCAATGGCATTAGTTCTTGATGCATCACCAGGTAATTCGATTGAGAGCGATATCGCTGCAGTTAAGTATGCATGTGCTGAATACTTAAAAGTTGGAGTCACCGCCGCAATTGATTCTTGGTGCGAAAAAGACATGGCGAGGGCATATATCGCAGCGGCCCAAGCAGGTGATCTAGCAATTAAATTTAATCTCTCTTTTTTAGCAACGCCATCAACATGGTCAAGTGATATCAATGATTTCAATGAACTTCGAGCGCTTTGCCTTGAACTTGATAACCCAAATCAACTTATGGGAAATAGCATTAAATTCTTGCTAGATGGAGCGCTTTCGGCAGGTACTGCCCATTTGATGCAGCCCTATGAAGATGATCCATCGACTTCTGGTATTTCAATTTGGGAAAATGATGAACTTCGAAATGCCCTCGTGGCTTTTGACGCCTTAGGTTTTCAAGTTCATCTGCATGCAATTGGTGATGCGGCAGTAAAGCAGGCCTTGGATTGCATTGAAGCAATGGTTGGAATAAATCCAGCTTGGGATCGCCGCCCGGTAATAGTGCATGCTCAGTTAATCGGTGATGAAGATTTGCCGCGCTTTAAAGAACTAGGCGTAATTGCAAACATCCAACCACTGTGGTGTTACTTAGACCCCATGAACAAAGAGTTGATTGCGCCCCGTATCGGCGCTGAGCGCAACAACCGCCAATATCGTCTACGAACTTTGGTGGATCATGGCGCCATGCTTGCTTTTGGAAGTGATTGGCCAGTTACAAGCCATGTTCCACTCGAAGCCATAGATGTCCCAGTGACACGTAGTAATCCTGCTGCTGGAGTCACACAGCCTTGGAGCATCCACGAAGGGATAACTAAGGAAGAAGCTTTGATTTTTTATACAAAGAATGTCGCATTTCAAATGTTTCGCGAACAAGAGCGTGGCAGTTTAGATGCAGGAAAAGTAGCCGACTTTATAGTTTTGCGCGATAACAAAATAGAAGCAGTATATGTAAACGGTGACATCTCTAAATTGTCAGAATAAAACAGCGCCCGCATATATTTATTTGCAGCATTTACCCGGTGATTTGTGGTCGCAGATGATGGGGTTACTTCAAGTAATTTTGATGCGGCAGATATCGTGCGTTCTACCGCTTTTTCAGAAACCCTGCATTGATGAGCTATCTCGGCGTTACTTCCGCCCAAGGCCATCAAGCGCATAACGCGGTGTTGCTGGGGAGAGAGCAGGCCAACAAAGTTGGTTTCATCAATTGCCGCTTCGATAAACGAAGGCCGAATTTGTTGTAACCCGTTATATGCACGAAGAATTTCAGAAAGCACTACCGAAGGATTTCGTGAAGGTTCATTTAACCAATAGGCGCGATCCCAAAGCGCTGAAATCATTCCTTCGCGGACAAAAATTGGATTAGCTTTACCTGCCATAAAAATTATTACTTGATCTGGTAGGGCTTTTCGAATTTTAAGTGCAACTGCTAATGCATCAATCCGACGCAGTGAATCTAAATCCAAAATTACAACGTCGGGTGTGAAGACTTCAATTTTGTCTAAAACATCTTCTGAATCAAAAACTTTAGTCACTAGCGTTTCATTTGACTCATCATCAAAACCTCTTGCGATAAACAAACCCATTCCTGGATGAAATGTATTTTCAATTATTGCAATGCGATCTAAAGAATGTCTTTCAATTATTGCTGGGGCTATCATCGTTGGAATTCCTCAATCTGTGAATGAAGATCATTAAGAAAAACTCCTAACGCTTAGAGCCTAATCATTTGTTAGGGATTTCCCTAACTATTATCCGAGTATTAAAATCAAAAAAGGGGTAGCCCCCATTCATTTTGATGTTGATTTCAAATAACTTAACTGACTTATCTGGGTTACATTGTCCTGTGCCTATTCGTATATTGCTCGTCGATGAAAACAAGTACGAATCCTTGCTCACAAAGTGCGCACTGATTGATCTTGGTTTTGAAGTTACTGATGTAGTAAACAATTATTCAGATACCCAAGCTGCGGTCGAAAAAGCTCAACCTGAAGTTCTGGTTATCTCTATGGATGCAGATGCGGTTCACTCAATTATTTCTGCCGATAAAGCCCGTGAAAAAAACCCAGAGCTTGGCCTAGTTTTTCTCACTCATACTCCCGATTTGCGTTTAGTTGGGCTGTCAGAAATAGAACTCCCTTCCGGTGTTCAGGTTGTGCTTAAAAGTTCAGTCACAAAACTCCATGTCTTATCCGATGCCGTTCACCGCTCCATTGAAGATCTAAAAATTAGAGCCAAAGTTCGCTGGGTAAATGGCGCATCATTTACTCAATCTGAAGCTTTTACTTCAGTTTTGCAAACCCTTACTGAAGTCCAGATTCAAACGCTTCGTTTAGTAGCAATGGGAAGCAGCAACTCAGATATCGCACGCAAGCGAATGGTGACCGAAAAAGCCGTTGAACATACGATTACGCGCATTTTGCAAGCACTTTCGATTACTGCTAATTCCAACCACAACGCCCGTGTTTTACTCTCGCGTGAGTATTACCGCTGGGTAGGCGTAGCGCGCGAAAATTAATTACCTAGTACCCCGTTTGTGCGCTTAAGGGCGGTTTGGATCAAGGCAGTAATCAAGGATGTGTAATCAACCCCGCTTGCCGCCCATAGCTTGGGATATACAGAAGTTCCAGTAAAACCAGGCATGGTATTGATTTCATTAATAATAATTTCGCCTTTTTCAGTGTAAAAGAAATCACAACGCGCTAAGCCACTGCAGCCCAAAGCTTTGAAAGCTTGAATAGCTTTTTCTCGAAGCTGTTCGGCTGCAGCTTCAGGAATATCTGCAGGGATTCTGACCGTAGTCGCGCCATCTAAATACTTAGCTTCAAAATCATAAAATTCGAACTTGTCATCAATAACTATTTCGCCTACTACCGAAGCCTTAACAACTCCATCAGATTCAAGAACTGCACATTCGATTTCACGCCCAATTACAGCTTGCTCGATCATCACCTTGTGATCAAATAAAAATGCATCGTTGAGCGCAGCATTTAAATCCTCAACGGTCTTAACTTTATGCGTGCCGCGACTTGAGCCGCCACGTGCTGGTTTAACAAAGAGCGGATATGCCAGATCATCGATATGTAGCGATCTATCTGTCCGTGACATAACAATTCCATCAGCAACATCAATACCAGCAGCGGAAAAAATTGGCTTAGCAAAAGACTTGTCCATCGCAACTGCTGAAGCTAATACACCGCTTCCAACATAAGGCAGATTGGCAATTTCAAGCATCCCTTGAATTGTGCCATCTTCGCCATAAGGCCCATGGAGAACTGGAAATACGCAATCAATTGCAAGCTTCTTGCCACCCACTGAAAATCCATGGACATCAGCAACTACTGCAGGTGCGTTCTCATCTACAACTGGCAGTTTGCCTTCAACAATCTCTAGTGGGTAGTCATTTGGCAATAAAACCCAGTTGCCCGCTTTTGTTATACCAATAATGACCCCTTGGTATTTAGTTGAATCTAATCCCTTAAGGACTCCCCCGGCAGATATGCATGAAATTTCATGTTCGCTACTTAAACCTCCACATATGAGTGCGACAGTAATCATGGAAGTCTTTTCTTCTTAAAGTTTCCGGTTCGAGGTAAATCAGAATTATGTGGATCGAAAATTTCGACTGGGCGTTTTTCACCGCGCAATTGTTCAAGAAGGTCGGTTATTGCCCGCATTACAAAAGCCGTAGCTTCAACTAAAGCTGCCGGATCGTTTTCTTTTCCATACCAAGGTGAGAGATCTAAGGCATTGCCCGCTAAAATCTTGATTGGAGTTCGTGGGAAGAATTTGATTTTCTTTTCATACGTTGGCATCACAATTTGCGAACCCCATTGCGCAATTGGAATTACCGGTGACTTGGTCATAATGGCAAGTCGAGCTAGACCAGTTTTTGCAACCATAGGCCAACCGTTGGGATCTCGTGTAAGCGTTCCTTCTGGATAAACACCAAGGCAGTGACCAACTTCAAGAAGTTTAAGTGCGTGCTCTAGAGCTTTGGCGGCATCTTTGCCTTCACGTGCAACGGGAACTTGACCTGCAGCTAAAAGAATTTTTCCAATTACTGGAACT
>WLCU01000007.1 GCA_009705165.1 Actinomycetota bacterium
CTTGCTCTCCATACCGAGCTGCTTTGCTAACTCGTGTACGCGGACCTTTGACACTTTTTCCCCTGTCTTGGCCCGCATGAAACTTCACATGCAAGCCCTAGTTGAACGACCTCATAGTTCTAACGAGCTCATTTGAGTTTCATATCTTTCATATCCATTTCAGTAGCGCCAATTTCTCAGCGGTTATGCAATGCCCCATGGTACCCAAAGTTGGGCCCCTTTACACAATGCGATTAAGGCAAGACGGGATTGTCGGGGTGAATATCGATTCGCCAGCCCGTTAAGCGCGCGGCTAGACGGGCGTTTTGTCCATCTTTACCGATTGCAAGAGAAAGCTGGTAATCAGGAACAACTACTTTGGCGCAGCGTCCGGCCAAATCAGTTATCTCTACCGATGAAGTTTTGGCTGGGGCTAATGCATTTCCAACAAAAGCTGCAGGATCTTCAGACCAATCAACTATGTCGATTTTCTCCCCGTGGAGTTCATCCATAACTGCACGGGCACGGGCACCTAGTGGTCCGATCAATGATCCTTTTGAACTTACTCCGGCGCGATGTGAGCGCACGGCGATTTTACTGCGATGTCCGGCTTCGCGAGCAACAGCCATTATTTCTACGATGCGATCTTTAATCTCTGGAACTTCAAGTGCGAATAACTGTTTCACTAAAGCTGGATGGCTGCGAGATAACATTATTTCCGGGCCTTTTAAGCCTTGTTTAACTTCAACAACAAAACACTTTATGCGATCACCGTGATTATAAACTTCACCAGGAACTTGTTCTTGCGGCGGAATTCTTCCTTCAAAACGTCCAAGGTTGACGTTAATCATCTTGGGATCTCGGCCTTGCTGAACCACGCCAGAAATAACATCACCAACATTTGCAGTGAACTCGGCAACAATTGATGCATCGTTAGTTTCGCGCATCTTCATTTTAATTACTTGGCGCGCGGTTGATGTTGCAACTCTTGAAAATCCTTCTGGCATATCTGCTTCATCGCCGATTTTTTCCCCAATTTCATTAAATTGTGGAATCAAAATCTGAATTTCACCGGTTTCGCGATCTAAGACGGCGTGCGCATAGCGCTTTGCTTCATCCGTCTGGTTGTAGGCAGTTAGTACACCAACTTCGATGGCTTGGATTAACTGTTCTAGAGGGATGCCTTTTTCATTAGTTAAAGCTATAAGTGCTGACATCTCTACATGCATTAGTTTTCATCCTTGCGGTTAAATTCAATTTCAACAACTGCACGTTTGATATCTGCAAAAGCAATCTCATGGTTTTTCATTCGCCCTTTGATGTTTTCTACAAGCTGAGCATGCGATTCATTAAATCCATTAAGACGCGCAGTTATAACGTTGCCATCATTTAACGTAATCTTGATTAAGCGAGTTAAATTCTTAGTCCAGTGGCGAGGCAATGTGAGCGGACGATCTACGCCGGGCGAAGTTACTTCAAGAGTAAAAGCTTCCTCGCCCATAACTGGTGCTTGGTCCAAAATTTCAGAAATTACGCGAGATACAGAAGTGACTTCATCCATATTCAAAGGTTTTATGCCATCAACAACGCAAATTACTGTGCGGTGGTTGCCTGGACTAGTGATTTGAACTTCATCTAAGAAGAAACCCGCGTTTTCTACAGCTGGGGTGAGAAGTTCTAGAAGTGAATCCTTAAGCGCCATATCTGTTTCTGCTTTCTTATTAAGTTGTGAAGCAGATTGTAACTAGATAGATGCAAAAGTATCAAACCCGACTTTAATAATCAGGGCTACGGTTACTAATAGGAATACCTTGCGCACCAGATTCGAACCACCACGAATAGCTAGCCGTGAACCAATAACTGCGCCTGTCACATTTGCCACGCCAAGTAATAGACCCAACTGCCATAAAACTGCCCCATGAATCCCAAATACTAAAATGGCTCCAATATTTGTTGAAACATTAACAACCTTGGCAATCGCAGACGCGGTTATAAATGCATAACCAAGTGATGCCACCAGAATCAACATTAAAAAAGATCCAGTGCCTGGACCAAAGATTCCATCATAGAAACCGATGATTACTCCCGCAGCAATTGAAATCTGAATCCTTCTTGTTGATTCATGACGCAAAAGTTCGATTTTGCCCAAATCAGGTTTTAACCAGGTGTAAATCGCCACCACAATTAAAAGTACTAAAACTATAGGGCGCATGCTCTTAGTCGGAATTTGGGAAGCAAGTGATGCTCCAGCAGCTGATCCGATAAAGGCTGGCAATGCCATTGCAACTAAGACCTTGGGATCAGGTTTAATTTGGCGGCGATATAACGCTGCTGCCGTGGTTGTTCCAAAGACTGAAGCCAATTTATTTGTGCCAAGCACGGTGACTGTTTCGGTCTTTGGAAGGCCAATTAATAAAGCCGGAAGTTGTATTAATCCCCCGCCGCCAGCAATTGAATCTACAAAACCTGCAAAAAATGATGCGCAGAGCAGAAATAATCCTGTATTAACAGTTAAGTCTGCAAACACTTTTCTAAGCTAGAAGTTTCGTGATTACTGAAACTGCATCCGCAAGCAAAACTTCGCTCTTTTCACCGCTTCTGCGGACGCGAACTTCAACTTTTCCTTCAGCAAGTGCTTTGCCTACAACAACGATAATTGGATTACCAATGAGTTCAGCATCTTTAAACTTAACACCAGCACTTGCATCTCGGCGATCATCGAGCATGACAGTAATTCCTGCGGATTCAAGTTTGTTGCCAATTTCAAGAGCGGTATCAAAAGGAAGATCTTCTTTACCGGTTGCAACTATGTGCACCTTGGCAGGGGCGATTTCCTCCGGCCAATTAAGTCCAATTTCATCACTAGTTTGTTCGGCAATCGCAGCTACTGCGCGAGAAACCCCAATTCCATACGAGCCCATAGTGACAACTTGAGACTTACCATTGTGATCTAACACAGTAAGGCTTAAGGCTTCGGCATATTTGCGACCTAATTGGAAAATATGGCCTATCTCAATGGCGCGATCAATGACGATTTCAGTATTACATTCTGGACAAGCATCGCCTGCGCGAACTTCAGCTGCTTCAACATATGCATCTGGCGTGAAATCTCGACCATTTACAACAAAACGAGCATGTCGATCTTTTTTATTCGCTCCACTAATCCAAGAAGTTCCTGGGGCAACTCGTGGGTCGGCAAGAACGCGTATTCCAGATTTAGCCGCATCCTGTGGTCCGATATATCCCTTAACTAATGACGGGTGCTTCGCAAAATCGGCTTCCTCCAAAACTCGAAGTTCATGCACGCCACCAAGATTTTCTTGCAGGCGCTTCAAATCAACTTCACGGTCACCTGGTACTAAAACAGCAATTGGTTTTCCATCAGCGACAAGCATGATGTTTTTCAAAGTATCAGCTGCGGTATATCCCCCACCAAATTTTTCATTGAGCATGTCAACGAGTGAATCGATTGTTGGTGTGTTTGGAGTGTCTAACTCTTCCAGCGCAGGTGTTGTGCTCGCATCTCCTGGCGCAATTTTAGTAACCATAGCTTCGACATTTGCCGCAAACCCACACTTTGGGCATAGGACATAAGTATCTTCACCTGTTGTACATGGTGCTAAAAACTCTTCTGATTTAGAGCCGCCCATCGCGCCAGATACTGCTTTAACGATGTTGTATTTCATTCCTAGACGGTTAAAGCAGCTAATGTAAGCATCACGATGTTTTTGGTATGAAGTTTCTAACCCAGCATCATCGATATCAAAAGAGTATGAATCCTTCATGACAAATTCACGACCGCGAATGATTCCACTGCGTGGCCTTGCTTCATCACGATACTTAGTTTGAATTTGATAGATCGAAAGCGGTAAATCCTTGTACGAGGAGTATTCGCCCTTGACCATCAAAGTAAACATTTCTTCGTGGGTTGGACCCAATAAATAGTCGCCACCTTTGCGATCTTGTAAATGGAAAAGCGATGGTCCATATTCTTCCCAGCGATTTGTTGCTTCATAAGCTTCACGTGGCAAAAGTGCAGGAAAATGGACCTCTTGAAAACCAGCTTGATCCATTTCTTGGCGGATGACGTTTTCAACGTTGCGTAAGGTAATCACGCCTAATGGAAGCCAAGAATAAATGCCTGCAGCGATTCGGCGGATATAGCCAGCACGTACTAATAAGCGATGGCTTGCAACTTCAGCATCAGCCGGATCATCACGAAGCGTACGCAAAAAAAGCGTAGACATTTTTAGCATGGTGTGAGCCTATCGAACATCAACTGAAGGCTGCCCAGAAGCAACGCCTGCGGCCTCCATTTCTTCAGCCAAACGCATAGCTTCTTCAATTAAAGTTTCAACGATTTGTGATTCAGGCACGGTTTTAATTACAACGCCTTTAACAAAAATCTGGCCCTTACCATTTCCAGAAGCAACTCCAAGATCGGCTTCACGCGCTTCACCTGGACCATTTACGACACAGCCCATTACAGCAACACGAAGCGGAACGGTCATTCCCTGTAAGCCGGCTTGAACTTTTTCAGCCAATGTATACACATCAACTTGAGCGCGACCACATGATGGGCACGAAACAATTTCAAGTTTGCGTTGGCGCAAGTTCAGAGACTCAAGAATTGAGATTCCAACCTTTACTTCTTCAACAGGTGGAGCAGAAAGTGAAACGCGAATTGTGTCGCCAATTCCTTCGGCTAACAAAATTCCAAATGCTGTCGCAGATTTAATTGTGCCTTGGAAAATCGGTCCAGCCTCTGTAACACCAAGGTGTAATGGATAATCACACTTTGCCGCCAAGATTCGATAAGCATTAACCATCGTTACAGGATCATGATGCTTCACTGAGATTTTGATGTTTGAGAAGCCATGCTCTTCAAAAAGCGATGCTTCCCACAGCGCAGATTCGGCAAGAGCTTCAGGAGTTGCTTTGCCATACTTTGCAAGTAGTCGTGGATCAAGCGAGCCGGCATTTACTCCGATACGAATCGGGATTCCGGCATCTCCTGCAGCTTTTGCAACCTCTTTAACTTTGTCATCAAATTGTTTGATGTTGCCTGGGTTTACGCGAACTGCAGCGCATCCGGCATCAATGGCAGCAAAAATATACTTTGGTTGAAAGTGAATATCTGCGATTACTGGAATCTGTGACTTTTTTGCAATCTGAGCCAAAGCATCTGCATCATCTTGACTAGGCACTGCAACTCTGACTATTTGGCAACCAGATGCTGTTAGCTCGGCAATCTGTTGCAACGTTGCATTCACATCGGCAGTAAGAGTTGTGCACATAGATTGCACGCTTACTGGTGCGCCACTTCCGAGAGCAACATTTCCAACCATCATCTGACGTGTTTTTCGACGTGGCGCTAGCGTTGGCAAAGGTGCGCTTGGAATTCCCAGATCAACCATGGCGCTATTGTGCCGTATCAAGCCTGGTTGCGCTAAAGATTAAGTATGACTGGATTAACTATGTCTGCCACCAAGAGCAGCACAGTAAGAGCTGCCAAAATGACAAATACGACCATGGTGATTGGGGTCAGCAAGGTCACATCAATTGCAGCAGGACGTGGGCGGCCGCGCAATCGTGCATAAAAAGCACGGAGTTCATCAGCGATAGCTACTGCCATGTGCCCACCATCTAAAGGCAAAATCGGCAGAAGATTAAATAGACCAACAAATATATTCAGGCTTGCGATAATTAAAATAAAAGTTGAGAGACGCTCTGTTATGGATAGCGCATCGCTTCCAATTGCTTGGCCCGAGACGCGCGCTACACCGACAACACCTACCAAACCATTAGGGTCGCGTTTTTCTCCACCAACGGTTTGCCCCCATAGCGCTGGAATTTTGGAGGGAAGTTTAATTAAAGATTTTGCACTTTCAACTAAAAATGACTTGGTAACAGTTGCTGAGTTCTTAATGGCAGTAATTGGATTAGAGCGCTTTAAACCGACTTCGTTAATAATGCCAAGTACGTATCGCTCTTCCCCGTCGATTACTTCTGGTCTAGCTGATGCGGTAATTTGTAACTCATCTGCTCCGCGCTTAATGGTTAATGTCAAAGGCTTGCCTTGTGAATTTCGAATTACCTGTACGTCGTCATACCAGCTAGTCACCTTCTTGTTATCGATGGCAGTAACTTCATCACCGGCCAAAAGGCCTGCTTCTTGCGCTGCAGAACCCTTAACTACTTCACTAATTGTTGGTAGCAGTTGATTTGTTCCTACAAATGCGAACAAAACAAAGAGCAGGAGATATCCCAGAACAAAGTGCAGAAAAGATCCTGCACCTAAAACAATTAATTTACGACCAGATGAAGCTTTATAGAATGCTCGACCTTCTTCACCTTCAGGCATTTGATCACCTGGGGTCATTCCCTCAATCTTGCAATACCCACCTGCTGGAATTGCTTTAATTCCAAACTCTGTTTCACCTCTCTGTTTTGACCAGAGGCGTGCACCAAAACCTAAGAAAAATTCACTTACTTTCATTCCATAGCGCTTAGCGGTGAGGTAATGGCCAAACTCGTGAATCATGACAGAAAGAAGTAGTGCAATAACAAAAGCGAGGATTCCTAGGAGCTGCATTATGGAGCCAATCGTAGTAGGTGTGCCGAAGCACGAGCACGTGCATCTTCTTCGATGGCACTGACATCTGCTAAATCTCGCAGCGAACTCACAGAGTTTTTCTCTAACTCTGAAACAACGTTGGCAATCACCGTGATAATCGATTTGAATTCAATCTTTCCGGCAATAAATCCAGCAACTGCAACCTCATTGGCTGCATTAAAGATTGCAGGCAAAACGCCACCTGTTTGACCGCAGTGGCGCGCTAATTCAATGCTTGGAAACTTGGCCGAGTTAATTGGCTCAAAACTCCAGTTATGTGAAACTGTCCAATCAATCGCAGTTGTAGCTTGAGGCAATCGATCTGGCCAATTAATTGCATAAGCAATTGCACCTTTCATATTTGGTGGGCTTGCTTGCGCAATTGTTGAACCGTCATTGAATTCGACTAATGAATGCACAACAGACTGAGGGTGAATAACTGCTTCAATCTGGGCATAGGGCATTCCAAATAAATAATGAGCTTCAATTATCTCAAGGCCTTTATTAATAAGGGTTGCCGAGTTGATTGTCACGACTGCGCCCATCGACCAAGTTGGATGTTTCAGAGCATCTTGCACAGAAATTCCATCTAAATCTGGACGATCCCTAAATGGCCCACCGCTTGCAGTAAGGATTAATTTTTTTATTTCTGATTTCTTCCCAGCAAGTGAGCTTTGAAAAATTGCACTGTGCTCTGAATCAACAGGAATGATCTGCCCAGCCTGTGCTTTAGACATCACTAAATCACCAGCTGCAACTAGGGATTCTTTATTTGCAAGGGCTAAGACATTTCCAGCATCTAGCGCTGCCAAAGTCGGGCCTAGGCCAATCGAGCCTGTAATTCCATTAACAACTACATCGCATTTAAGTCCTGCTAATTCCGTCGCAGCTAAATTGCCATCGATTACTGTTACCGACGGTAATGCGGCGCGAATTACTTCGGCGTTAGTTACTACTCCAACATATTGAACTTTAAATTTTATGGCTTGTTCAATTACTAGCTCTGGGTGCATGCCTGCGCTAGAAATTGCGATTACTTGAAATAGCCCAGGATTACTTTCGATTACTTGCAAAGCCTGAGTGCCAATTGAGCCGGTAGAGCCCAAAATAACTACATCACGCATTTATCGATCCAGAAGATTTTGTGTGGGTGAATATGTGGTTCCAGATCGGCGCTTTGCGATTGCGCTCAGTGCTTCGAGCACAACTCGATTAGCCAAAATTGCTGTGATATCTGCACTATCAAAAGCAGGTGCGACTTCTACAACATCAATACCTACAACTGGAAGTTCAAGACAGATGCGCCGCACTGATTCCAGTAATTCACGGCTGGTCATGCCACCAGGTTCTGGTGTTCCAGTTCCTGGTGCCATTCCTGGATCAACTACATCGATATCTACTGATAAAAAGACGCCGTCGCATTGATCGGTTAATATTGAAAATGATTCATCTAGGACTGTATTTAACCCACGATGATGAATTTCAGTCATCTCATATGAACGCATCCCTTGATCGCGCATCCAATCAAGTGTCTTTGAATCTGGCCAATAGCCACGCAAGCCAAGTTGCAAGAATCGATCTCCGCGAACTGTGCCAGTATCAATTAATCGCCGCATCGGAGTTCCGTGGCCGACTAAAGCACCCCATTGATCTTCGCCAGTATCTGCATGAGCATCAAAGTGAATCATTGAAATCTTACCCATGCCCCGATGGCGTGCGATGCCTGCAACATCGGCAGATGCGATTGAGTGATCTCCACCTAAAATAACTGGAATTGCTCCGGCGCGCGAAATCTTTTCAGTAGCTTGCGCCAGAACTTCAAGAGATGCAACTAAATCACTTCCTGGCATTAATAAGTCGCCGGCATCTACAACTTTGAGCTCTTTTAATGAATCAATTCGAAGTGCTAAATGTGGGCGTTCGGCATCATGTGGCAGATAATCTCCACCACGAATTGCTTGGGGACCAAACTTTGCACCTGAACGATGTGATGTTCCACTGTCAATTGGTGCACCAACTATCACTACGTCAGCATCGGCATAAGTTGATTCAACATCTAGATCACAGCGCTCGATTCCAAGGAAAGTGAAATCTGGACCGTACATGTTGCCGTGATTAGTCATGGCTTAAGAATAGAGGTAAAGCTTAGGAATCAAAGCCTAAGCCAAGGGCATCTAAGAATCTGAGCCACAAGTTGCGCTTACCCTTATTTTGATCTGCCCGGTTGATTGACCACTGCGTGAGTCGGATAAATAAAAATTTAAATGGTTCTGGCGGGAATGGCAGTGGCTTCTTTCGCACCATCTTTAACTGTGTTCGTTCATTATCAACACCATCGAGTAAATCCAACATCACTTGTGCGCCAAAACGTGTTGAGCCGACTCCAAGTCCGGTGTAACCCAAGACGTATGCCACACGACCTCCGAAAGCTTTGCCCCAAAAAGGTGAGAAGCGAGAACATGTATCAATCGCTCCTCCCCATCCGTGGGTGAACTTAATTCCTTTTAGCTGCGGAAAAGTTTCTAAGAAAGCTTGGGCTAAATGGGCATATGTTTGTGCATCTGATTCATACTCTTGGCGAACTTTTCCGCGGAAGTTATAAATCGCATCATAACCACCCCACAAAATCTCATTGTCTTTAGTCAGACGGTAATAGTGGAATTGATTTCCAGCTTCGGATAAACCTTCACGTTCTTTCCAGCCAATTGACTCCATTTGTTCTGGGGTCAAAGGTTCAGTTACTAATTGGAAGTCATACACCGGAACAACATATTTATGTGCTCGCTTAATTAGAGATTTGAAGACGTTGGTTGCTAAAGCAACTTTCTGTGCATAGACAGAACCATAAGGTGTATGAACAATCATTCCGCTGCTTGTTCGCTCAAGCCATTCAACATGTGTATTTTCAAATATTTTTACACCAAGTTTTAAACATGCGCGTTCGAGTCCCCACACTAATCGAGCAGGATCTACCAATGCAGTTCCATCTGGATCCCAAAGTGCTGCCTTAGATAATGGTGAGTTAACACGAGCTTGAATCTGCTCTTGATTTAGGACTTCAACATGATCGCCAAATGAGTTACGTAGATTTGCTTCCTCTACAAGGCCTTCAATCTGCCATTCTTCATTTGCAATTCGAAGTTCGCCCGTCCATTCAAATTGGCAGTTAATTCCGTAGCGTTTGATTGTTTCTTCGATTGCATCAAGATTTTCACGGCCTAAACGTTCAATCACTGCCATCTCATCTTTAAAGCGGCTGTAACCATTCATAAATCCATGTGTCAGGGAGTAGCTGCAAAAACCACCGTTGCGACCAGATGCCCCAGCACCAGTTTCTCGCTGCTCGACAATAATTACTTCGCGCTCAGGGTTTTGTTCTTTAGCAAGTAGCGCGGTCCACAGACCTGTGTAGCCAGCACCAACTACACATAGATCAGTAGTGACATCACCAATCAGCGTTGGGTTTGGTTGTGGTTCTAGTGGATCTTGATCGAGCCAATACAAAGCTGGCTGCATATGTGAAAGATGCTTGAGAATATAAGGGTCGATGTTTGGCATCGCGCTATCCGGCCTTAACCGGAATCACCCCTTCAATCACTACTCGTAGTTGGCCCGGGTCCTCCGGAACCTAACCCCATAACGCAGATTCTCTTAAACAACCTGTAGTTCGTTATGGACTACGGCAATATTAGCGGGTTTTCTTTCGCTTGACGAGTTGCCCCGCAATAACAATTGCTAAAGCTAGGAAAAACATGGCTGAACCGATGACATTTGCCTGCGCAGGGATACCGCGTGCGGCAGCAACGTATACGAACTTAGGGAAAGTAATAAGAGTTCCGGAGTTGAAGTTAGTAATGATGAAATCATCAAAAGAGAGGCTAAAAGCTAAAAGTGCAGCGCCGGCAATACCTGGAGCAACTAGCGGCAAAGTCACTCGGCGGAATGTTTCAAGTTCATTTGCATATAAATCCATTGCAGCTTGTTCAAGACGTGGATCAAGGGATGCAATTCGGGCTTTTACGGTCACAACTACGAAAGAAATACAAAACATGACGTGTGCAATAACTGTTGGCCAAAAACCTGGATTAATTTTAAATACAAGGAACAGAGAAAGCAGCGATGCACCTAGAACAATTTCTGGAGTCGCCATCGGCAAAAAGATTAAAAGGTTTGAACTTGAGCGACCTTTGAACTGGTATCGCCCAATTGCAAAAGCAATCATGGTTCCAAGAATCGTTGAAAAAGTAGTTGCTAACAGGCCAATCTTAATTGAATTACCTAAGGCGTTACAGACTTCAGGAGCTCCGCAAGGATTCTGCCAGTTGCCTAAAGTGAAACCCTTCCAGATTAAATTACTTTTACCGGAATCATTAAATGAAAACGCAAATGTATAAGCAACTGGGATGAAGAGATAAGTGAAACCGAAAATCATATAAATGCGAAGTAAGTTGCGCCCAAACCATCTAGAAAAACGGGCTTTAAATGGAATAGTTGGGATAGATGCGTCTTTGATTTTTTGCGTCATACCAACTCCTCCGTTCCAGCTTTTCTAATGTAGAGAGTAACTAAAATTAAGATTGCAGCCATCAAAGTAAAAGAAAGCGCAGCGGCGGTTGGGTAATCTACGATTTTGAAATATCTAGACTCAATAACATTTCCGATCATCTTGGTATTTGGGCTTCCAAGAATTGCCGCATTTACATAGTCACCAGCTGCCGGAATAAAAGTCAACAAAGTTCCGGCAACTACTCCAGGCATTGAAAGTGGCACGGTAACCCGGCGAAATGCCGTGATTCCATTGGCGTAGAGATCTCCGGCAGCTTCGATGGTTCGAGGATCAATGCGCTCAAGTGATGCATAGAGTGGCAACGTCATAAAAGGTAAAAAGTTATATGTCATACCGGCAACTACAGCTACAGCTGTTGATGTAAGCGTTGTCTGCTCGCCAATAATATGAAGCGAACGTAAGCCAGGTACAACAAATCCCTCTTCACCAAGAATCTGCTTCCAGGCAATTGTTCGAAGTAAGAATGATGTAAAAAACGGCGCCACTACAAGAACGAGCAAAATATTTTTGAATTTTCCAGATTTAAACGCAATTGCATAAGCCAATGGATAAGCGATTGCTAAAGCTAATACCGTTGCAAGAGTTGCATACAGAAACGAACGGCCAAACTGTTCCTTGTTATCTAGAAATGCTTGGACATAGTTGCTAAAAGCTAGAGTTTGCTCGTACTGCCCCGTGTCTCCCCCAGCAATTGGCGTCTGAGTAGAAGTTTGCGCAAGGTTGATAATTGGCAGAATAAAGAATGTAAATAGGAAGGCAAAGCCTGGAAACAGGAGTAGGTAAGGAACACGTACCTTTGGCAAGGACACGTTATTCCTCCTCTAATTCCTCAGGATTAACTTCGGTTCCGGCTTCGATATCTTCATCGCCGCGCAAACCAAAAGTGAAGTTGGGTTCCCAAGAGATATTTACTTCATCGCCCTTATCAAATGGTGGCACTCCATCATCATTTTGCTCAAAGACCATGACTTCTTGACCCCATGGCATTGCAACAACATATTGAGTACTTACGCCGATGTATGAAACATCTTCAATTCGACCACCCGTAAGTTGATTACCTCTTACTGGGGTGCCAAGCAATGAAATTCTAAATTTCTCTGGGCGAATTCCTGCATACATTGAATTATCAACTGCGTGGCTTCGGTTCTTTGGCATTGAAATCTTTTGTCCAAATAAATCTACAACTAAATTATTACCGTCGTTGCCTTCGATTTTGCCCTTAATTAAGTTGGATTGGCCTAAAAAGTTGGCAACAAAGGCCGTCTCAGGATTGTCATACAAATCAGCTGGTGAGCCCATTTGTTCGATTTTTCCTTCGTTCATAACGGCGATTGTGTCCGCCATTGTCATTGCTTCTTCTTGATCGTGAGTGACGTGAACGAAAGTTAAACCAACCTCGCGCTGAATCCACTTGAGTTCAATCTGCATCTGGCGACGAAGTTTTAGATCTAGTGCGCCAAGTGGCTCATCAAGTAGTAATAACGCTGGACGGTTAACGATTGCGCGCGCAAGTGCAATGCGCTGTTGCTGACCACCAGAAAGTTGGGTTGGCTTGCGCTGGGCTAAGTGTGGAAGCTCGACAAGGTTAAGAACTTTGTCTACCTGTTCTTTAACATCTTTAATACCGCGACGGCGCAAACCAAAAGCGATGTTTTCAAAGATTGTTAAATGTGGAAACAGTGCATAGTTTTGAAAGACAGTATTAATGGGGCGCTGATAAGGGCGCGTAGTTGTAATGTCGGTATCACCTAAATGAATACTTCCAACCGTTGGTTCTTCAAGTCCAGCAACCATGCGAAGTGTTGTGGTTTTGCCACAACCTGATGGTCC
>WLCU01000070.1 GCA_009705165.1 Actinomycetota bacterium
CTACTAGAGCAAAAAGTGACAACAAGTGTTCTTTAGCTTTGTTGCGATCCTCGCCCGAGCTTTCTTTAATTACATGCAGCAAACGTGAAAAAGCTGCTTCAACTCCCCCATTTACAATCTCTAAGTCAGCAGCTCTTAACTGCAAAGCTATATCAGATGGATTTAAGGTTGCCTCGTTAATTACTGCATCTAGTTGCAATCCATCAGTGCGAATTAGTAATTGGGTTTGGGCTAAACCTAGTTTGGCAAATGAGTCACTGGGTTTACGGGCAAGAAGTCTTTTGTATGCAGCTTCGGCTTTGGCAAAATCCCCGGACTCAAGAGCAGCTACCGCTTCTTCTTCTTCCGGTTCAATATGTTCAACTGGAGCTTGGCCGACTCCTTGTTCGGCGGCAAGAGTTAATACCTTGTCTAGCACTAAGCGTATTTGTGCTTCTGGATATTCCTGTTCAAACAAAGGAACTATTTGTTCTGCAATGAGTGCAACGGCATATGGAATTTTCTGAGTTTGAAGTGCCTGTGCAACTTGCGCTTGGGCATCAATATCTACATGAGCCAGAATCCATGAACCCTGATAGCTCTTTTCAAGTTCAGCCATGGTGTTTAACATGCTGACAGATTCAGCGCTTCGTTGTGACCAACAAAATAAAATTACTGGCTTTACTTTAGACATTGGCAAGAACTGAGAAGTTAAATTCGCAGCAGTTACTTCAACGCCAGGGGTTGGTCCGTTGAGCACGGCCTTAGGTTTTCCTAAGGAACTTAAATCAACTGCCTGTGCAAAATTAGGAGGATTGCTCACTGCTACATCCTAATGGGCAGGGATATCTACACCAGAATCGCGGCGATACGGCAAGATTTCTTGAACGTAGTTATCGGCGGCAAACTCAAGGCCAACGTCGCTTCCTTTTTGTTCACTCAAATACCAGCGGTTTTCAAGGATTTCATGAAACATTTGGGCTCGCTCTACGCGTCCACGCATCTGCTCTGGGACGCGATTAATTATTGGTTCAAAGACTTCAATAAACCACGTCTTGGCCACTTCAGTTACTGAAAGTGCAGATCGTTCATGGCGAGCTCGGTAGCGATCAAAAGATGCAAGCAAACGTTTTGCCTGCAGTTCCTCCGTTTCGATTCCCATTAACTCGCGTAAACGCTGCGTGTGATAACCCGCAGCAACTAGGCGCGGTTGGAATGAAAGCATCTGGCTGTCACCATCGATAGTGATGGAAACTTCTTCGACAGCAAAGCCCAAATCATGAAGCTGGCGCATTGCACGTTCTACTGCATGACGATCCTTAGGATCAAGAAGTTGTCGCTCTTTAAGAGCTGCCCAAATACGGCGATACCTTCTAATAACGGCTTCTGCTGCGCGCACTGGATCCATGCCTGGATAAAGAACTCCTGAAAGGCGTAAATCTTCTAGTTCGGCAGCAACATTAAACATTGCAATATCTAAATCATGTTCGCGCTGCCCATCACTTAAAGTTTTTTGAAATTCACCAGTTTCGGCGTCAACTAAGTAAGCGGCAAATCCTTCGGCATCTCGGCGGAATAAAGTATTAGATAACGAGCAATCGCCCCACCAAAAACCAAGTAAGTGTAATCGCACTAACAAAAGAGCTAAAGCGTTAGCCATTGTGTTTACATCATGGGCGGTAACAGAGCCTGAAAGCAGAACTCGATAAGGAAGTGAGTAAGGCAAAAAGCGCGTAACTATTGCGCATGGGAGTTCTTCGCCAGTTGCATCGGTACGACCCTCGACCACAGCTATCTGTTCAACACATGGCGCTTTGAGGGAAGTAAGTTCGCGCAAAACTTTATATTCTCGATTTGCAAACTCGGATACCGTTTCCTTCACTGCATAAACTGGTGCATCTTCATCTGTGGTAGCGCGAACTAAGCGAACCACGTGGCGCGAAATACCTCGTTTTTCGGCCAAGGCCGGATCTTCTGGCCACTCTTCCAAACTCTGTTGCCAAGGCAGCCCAGTAACGGCAGCGATTTCCTCGCCTAAACCGGTGATCCTCAAAGCCATAGTCAGTATTGTTCCCTAAAAATGTGACAGGCAGATGAACACCACGTCTCATACAAGTGAGATAACTATCTTTACAATGGTTCCATGGCAATTACAGAGCGAATTAAGAAGGCAACTAAACGAACATCTAAAGCAACGGCAGTTCCGGCCGATTATGGAATTGCAGGCGCTCCAATTAACCGCTCTCATCCTTTCTATTTTGGATTCATTGCAACTCTCGGCGCGCTAACTGCAATTGTGCTGATGCGCGCACTTGCAAGCGTTTCCCAGATTTTTGTACTGATTCTCATTGCCCTATTTTTAGCGACAGGTTTAAATCCTGCAGTCGAAGCACTACGTCGACGAAATATGTCTCGAACCACTGCTGTTACCGTGATTTTTACTGGGGTTATCTTGTTTGTAATTTTCTTTTCTTTAGTTGTAGTTCCACCCGTTATATCGCAAGGAACACAATTAATTAACAAAGCACCCGGACTTTTGTCAGATCTCACCGCAAATGCAACTATTAATAAATTAAATGACCAATATGGAATTATCGACACATTGCAGACTAAATTGAAATCAATTACTTCGGATGGCACTTTGCTCATTTCTACTTTTGGTGGAGTTGTGGGTGTGGGTAAGTCAGTTCTTTCTGGTTTCTTTACTTTCCTAACCATTTTGGTCTTAACGCTCTATTTCATTACATCACTCCCTCAAGCCGTAGACCTTGGCCTCTCATTAGTACCAGCCTCACGTCGTGAACGGATTGGCCGTCTAACTAATGCTGTAATAGCGCGCGTTGGATCATTCGTTGGCAGTCAGATAATCATTGCTGCCATGGCATCAGTCTTTGTTTTCTTCATGTCTTTGGCTTTGGGACTTCCTTCACCAATAGCCATCGGAATGATTGTTCTGGTCTGTGGTCTGATTCCTTTGATTGGCCATTTCTTAGGGTGTGGAATCGTCACCATCATTGCCTTGACGCAATCTGTCTTGATCGGCGTTATTGCCTTTGTGGCTTACGTTGTTTATGTTCAAGTTGAAAATTATGTTGTGACTCCACGCATTATGAAGCGCACATTGTCAGTTCCTGGCGCAGTAACAATTATTTCAGCACTTATAGGTTCATCACTATTAGGTCTAATTGGCGGTCTATTAGCCGTTCCAGTTGCCGCTTCAATTATTTTGATCCTAGATGAAGTTGTTATTCCTCGAGCTAATAACTCTTAAAACTCAACTGGTAACGGGGATTTGTCCCCAGTTACTGCCGTGTTTATTTCAGATAAAACGCGATGTACTGCCGGTTCTCCAAGCCATAAATGCTTTGCATCCTCGACTGGAATTATTCTTAACTTTGGAACAATTGAGAATCGTTTTTTAGCTTCATCGGGCCTTAAGTAATCATCATGTTCTGGAACTAACGCCAGGATTGGTCTTGGATCAGAGTTCCAATATTTCAGTTCTTCATCAGTTGTGGTACGAAGCGGTGGACTTAAGAGAATCAGGCCTTTGTGTCGTGGGTCTTTTGCATGCCGAAGAGCTAAATCTGTCCCAAATGACCAACCAACAATCCAAAGGTTTTCTAATTTTAGAACTTCAAAGCAATAATCAATCATCGCCTGAACATCTAAACCTTCGGCATCACCATTATCGAAACTTCCGGTACTACTTCCAGCATCGCTAGAAGTACCGCGTGTATTGAATCGAACAACGGTGATTCCCGCCATTGCCGGCAATCGGTTTGCAGCTTTTTTATAAACGTGGGAGTCCATCATTCCCCCGGCAGTTGGTAAAGGATGCAAAGTTAATATTGAAGCTTTGGATGGGCCGATAGGCGCGGCAACTTCGCCGATTAAATCCACACCATCTGTTGTATGTACATGAAATGGAGTCCGTAACGCCGGTAAGACAGAACTGGGTCTGATTATCTCGGCCATACTTCAAATCTTATCTTTAGCCCACTACGCTTTGGACCATGGCCACTAAGCGCACTCCAACTTTTGATTCACATAACCCAGCAACTGGCGAAATCGCTGGTACTTATCCGATTTTTAGCGCTAAACAAGTTGCTGAGGTCGTGGGACATGCGCGCACTGCATCTACTAAGTGGCAAGAACTTGGTTTTAATGGTCGAAAGAAAGTTTTACTTAAGTGGTCCTCTCTAATTATTAATCGTGTCGATCAAGTCGCAGCTTTAATTTCACTTGAAACCGGAAAGCCAATCAGTGATGCAAAGTTAGAAGCAAGTATGGCTGTAAGCCACATTGGTTGGGCAGCGCGTCATGCCGAAGAAATTATGCGCACCTCATACCGAGCACCTGGCTTGTTAATGGCCAATATGTCGGCAACGGTTCAACGATCTCCACTTGGAGTTGTTGGTGTAATTGGTCCATGGAATTATCCAATTTTTACTCCGGTGGGTTCAATTTCATATGCATTAGCTGCTGGTAACACTGTTGTATTTAAGCCAAGTGAATACACGCCAGGTGTTGGAATGTGGCTTGAAGAAGTATTTAACGAAGTTGCACCTTTCGCCGATATCTTTACAACAATCACTGGCCTCGGCGAAACTGGCGGTGCGCTTTGCACCAGTGGCGTAGACAAACTCTCTTTCACTGGATCTACTCGCACAGCAAAACTCGTTGCTGCCCAATGCGCAACGACCATGACTCCTGTCGTGCTTGAGTGCGGTGGCAAGGATCCAGTAATTGTTGCAGCTGATGCCAATTTAGCGCGCGCTGTCGATGCAACAATGTGGTCTGCAATGGCAAATGCTGGTCAATCCTGTATCGGCGCTGAACGCGTTTATGTTGATGAAAAAGTTGCAGATCAATTTATTACTCTGGCAGTTGAATTAGCTAAAACTATTCATGCTGGTGCGCCCGGTGATGGAAATTACGGCCCAGCAACTATGCCATCACAGATTAAAGTGATTCAGTCACATATTAAAGCTGCGATTAAAGATGGTGGCTCTTGTGCCTATGGCGGTCCCGAATCTGTACAACCTCCTTTTGTGCAGCCAGTTATTTTTTTAGATGTCCCTGAAGATTCTGCAGCCATGCGTGAAGAAACTTTTGGCCCAACAATTATCATTAATCGAGTTAAAGATATGCAAGAAGCAATCAAACTAGCTAATGCATCTAGTTATGGTCTTGGCGCAAATGTGTGGTCAAAGCGCCACGGTAAAAGCATTGCTGCAGAACTTGCATGTGGAATGGTTGCCATTAACTCAACATTTTCATTTGCAGCGGTTGCATCTGTGCCTTTCGGCGGCGTGAAAGAGAGTGGTTATGGGCGTGTACATGGCCCTGAAGGTTTACTTGAATACACATACCCACGAACTGTTGTACGCACACGGTTTAATTTGCCGATGAGTTTCTTAAGCTTTAAGCGTCGGCCTAAAGATGACCGTCTGGTTATTGCGGTAACTA
>WLCU01000071.1 GCA_009705165.1 Actinomycetota bacterium
ATAGAACAGGCCGCCTATCAAAATTGGAAGCAGAACCCATAAACCACCAGCGCGATAAAGCGCTGGCGTATAAACGATTGCTACCCAGCCAAGCAATAAATAATTTGCAACATAGAGCCAACGTGGCGCATTAATCCAAAAAACGCGCAGCCCAACACCAACTGCCGCGCCAATCCAAACAACTAACACCACGATGTCACGGCTGCGTCCTTCGAGTAAGGCAACCGCAAAAGGCGTGTATGAACCCGCGATTAAAAGATTAATATTTGCATGATCCCAGCGACGCCATATTTTCTTTTTTGATGGGACCCATGGAACACGGTGATAAACAGCCGAAACGCTAAAAAGCATAATTGCAGTCAGTGAATAAATAGCTACCGCAAATTTGAGTGACTGTTTGCTAAGAATAAACAAAACCAGGGAGGCAATGATGACTGCCGGGGTTGCACCCAAGTGAAACCAACCTCGTAATTTTGGTGGGACCACAGGTGGCTGCGTCATACGTTGAGGGTACTAGTTAATCGGGCCATCATGTATCGACAAATACGCGGCGCGCTGATAAGAATCTCCCATGACATTTAGATCTCCTATTTTCGAACTTAGCCACACTTTTATCGATGACTCAGCGGCGCTGAGCCCAATGGACTGTACGTATTTGGGCAATGGATTAAATCAAGACAAACTTGATGACTTTTCAATTGCTAGCGCACAGAAGTCAGCAGAGCTCACTCGCGCGACGTTGGCTAAATTAATGGCAATGCAACCAATTGATGAGATAGATCGAATTGCAAAAACTGTTATGCAGGAACGTTTGGAGTCTTCACTTGCATTACACGATAGCCAAGAGTCTTTTGTCCTATGGAATGTATTAACTTCTCCGCCGTCGAATGTGCGATCAATTTTTGAATTAATGCCAAAAAACACCCCAGAAGATTTTGACAACATTGCCAAGCGTCTTGCCGCAGTTGATGGTGCTTTTAAGTCTTGGACCGGCGCAATTATGGAAGTTGCAAAAAACGGTAAAACTACCGCCCAACGCCAAGTCCGTGGAGTTATCGAACAACTTGAAAGCTATGCCAATGGTGGATTTAGTCAGATGTGTAAAAACTTTGATCCAGAAGGAAAGTATGCGCAGATGCATGCAGAGGCAAAGCTTGCAGAGAAAGCTGCGGCAGAAACTGCTGATTTCCTAAAGAATCAATACTTGCCAATTGCAAACCCTAATGACGCGGTTGGAGCAGAACGCTATGCCGTATGGGCCCGTTATTTCACCGGTGCAGAATTAGATTTGCGTGCAACATATGAGTGGGGAATGGCCGATCTAAAAGCGATCAATGAGCGAATGTGGGAAATTGCAGGTGCGATAAAGCCTGGTGCAAAGACGCTTCGTGAAGTTGCTGACCACTTAGATAAAGATCCAAAGTATGTGATTAAAGGAAAAGAAAACGTTGTTAAATACTTACAGGATTTCACTGATGCGGCGATAAAGCGCATGGATGGTGAATATTTTGAAATTGATGATCGCATCAAGATTTGTGAGGCGCGTCTTGCGCCAGAAGGCAGTGCATCTGCTCCGTACTACAACCCACCGTCTGAAGATTTATCTCGTCCAGGTACAACATGGATTCCCATGTTGGGCAAAGATGAAGCGAGTAGTTGGCATTTAGTTTCAACGTGGTACCACGAAGCTGTGCCGGGTCATCATTTGCAGTGCGCAACTGTTGCAATCGAAAAAGATCGCTTGTCACGTTTTCAAATTAATGCGGCTTGGATAAGTGGTTATGGCGAAGGCTGGGCGCTTTATGCCGAACGCTTCATGAACGAGCTTGGTGCATTTGATGAACCAGGAATCGAAATGGGCTATTTATCCGGACAAGCTTTGCGCGCAGCACGAATCGTTGTTGATATCGGAATGCACCTTGGCTACACAGATTTTGATGGCAATGTGTGGAATGCAGAAAGCTCCCGCAAGCTACTCAATGAACAAGCCTTACTCGATGAGGATCATTCACGTAGTGAAACTGATCGCTACTTAGGTTGGCCAGGCCAAGCAATCTCCTACAAAGTTGGAGAGCGCGTTTGGATGAAGGCAAGAGAAGATGCCAAGGCCCGCTTGGGAAGTGAGTTCTCGCTTAAGAAGTTCCACACCTATGCCCTCAAAATTGGACCCATGGGACTAGACCCATTTGCGGCTGAATTAGCCAACTGGACCGGTCAATAACGGGGTTTTGTGCGGGGAATGCCTGAAAATTTATAAAAAGATTGTGAATTTTCTGAGATTTCATACTGCATTTTCTTGTGGTCCAAGCCACAATTATGCCTACCGAAGGTCAATGGAGCTCCTCGAGGTCTCCACTGTCTAGTCGGTTCTAGGTGCCAATAGACATCTGGAAAACATAAACCTCACGGAGGCATAGCTACATGCTAAAACTAGATAGCAATCAATGGAACCTGGTCTATAACGTATTCTCGTTTGGCCTAGTTTCAATGCTCGCATGCACCATCTACACGCTTGTTTCACAACAGCGCGTAGCAGCTAAATATCGCAATGCACTAGTGATGTCATCAATGGTTACATTCATTGCTGGTTACCACTACATGCGAATCTTTAACTCATTTAATGAATCATCTGCAGACATGACAGTTAATGTTTCAGGTGCTCAAGGTTCATTTAACGAGGCTTACCGTTACGTAGACTGGTTGCTTACAGTGCCACTACTTCTTGTAGAAGTAATTGCTGTACTAGCACTAGCTAAGGAAGTTTCACGTTCCCTCATCATGCGTTTGGTCCCAGCTTCAGCTGCGATGATCGCGCTTGGATATCCTGGTGAAATTTCTGCTGATAAGAACACTGCAATTTTGTACGGTGTACTTTCAACAATTCCATTCCTCTACATTCTTTACGTTCTATTCGTAGAACTTGGAAAATCACTTGATCGCCAACCAGAAGGTGTTGCAGCAACCGTTGGTCGCTTGCGCTTGCTTCTGATTGCAACATGGGGTGTTTATCCAATTTCATACATTCTCGGAATGAACCCAGCAACAGACATGGGCGTTGCAGCTCAGCAGTTCGTTGGAGTTCAGGTTGGCTACACAGTGGCCGACGTTTTGGCTAAGTGCGTATTCGGTCTCACAATTTTGAAGATCGCACGCATGAAGTCAATTGCAGAAGGAATGAAGGACGATCACTAAGTAAGTAGAAGTTAAGTAAGGGGTACCGATTATCGGTGCCCCTTACTTATTACTCAATCAATATCAAGGAGAATGAGTTTGAAAAGCAACGTAATTAATAATTATCGAATGGGTAGTTACCTTCTAATTGCCATCGGTTTGATCAACTTGCGCTACCAAACTGGTCATACTGGAGTTGTGCAACACAGTTTGACCATCATTATTCCGGGTGCGATTTTGTTGGCCACAACATGGATCCCCGCAATTGCTAAGAAACTAGAAGGTAAAGCAGTTCAAGCTGCGAGCATGGCCGTAGGTCTGATGCTCATTGTTTACGCAGTAATTAATTAGTTTCTAGCATCAAGACAGTCAGAAATTTACCCTTAAAGGTTGTTGCAAAAGCTTTGCAATAGGAGCAGAGTAATTCGCATGAGCGAAAATACAGAATGGTCCTTTGAAACTCTCCAAATCCATGCAGGCCAGGTTCCTGATTCAGATACAGGTTCGCGGTCCTTACCGATTTATCAAACAACTGCTTACCAGTTTAGAGATACACAGCATGCGGCTAATCTTTTTGGCATTGCCGAAGCTGGAAATGTTTACACTCGAATAAATAACCCCACACAGGACGCGGTCGAAAAACGTATTGCAGCCCTTGAGGGGGGAGTTGCAGCGCTTCTGGTTGCATCTGGAATGGCAGCAACCACGCTTGCAATTATGAACGTCGCTCAAGCGGGAGATCACATTGTTTCTAGTTCAAATGTTTATGGCGGAACTTTTAATCTTTTTAATTACACACTTCCAAAATTTGGAATCGAAGTAACTTTTGTTAATGACACAGGCAACATGGATGCCTGGCGCTCGGCAGTTAGACCAAACACAAAGGCTTTCTTTGGTGAAGGAATTTCAAACCCTTTAGGGGCAGTTCTTGATCTTGAAGCAATTGCAGCAGTTGCCCATGAAGCTGGAGTTCCATGGATTGTCGATAACACCATCGCGACTCCATATGTAACTCGCCCCTTTGATTATGGCGTAGACATCGTGACGCATTCGGCGACGAAGTTTCTATCAGGGCATGGCAATGCGATGGTTGGCGCAATTGTTGATTCAGGAAATTTTGACTTTGCTAAGAATCCAGAGAAATTTCCAGGATTTAATCAACCAGACCCAAGCTATAACAATCTTGTATATGCAAAAACATTAGGTGTGGGTGGTGACTTTGGCGCGAATCTTGCCTATATTTTCAAAGCCCGACTACAGCTACTGCGCGATTTCGGTTCATCCGTGTCACCTTTTAATGCTTGGCTTTTGGCCCAAGGTTTGGAAACACTTAACTTGCGAATGGATCGACATTTGCAAAATGCACAAGAACTTGCGGAGTGGTTAGAAAAGCAGCCAGAAGTAGCTCATGTGAGTTATGCAGGTCTTGCTTCATCACCTTGGCATGCAGCTGCTAAAAAATATGCACCAAAAGGTGCAGGAGCTGTCTTTACTTTTGAAGTTAAAGGCGGAGCACCTGCAGGGCGTAAATTTGTTGAGGGTCTAAAACTATTTAGCCATGTTGCCAATATCGGCGATGTTAGATCATTAGTGATTCACCCAGCTTCGACGACGCATTCACAGTTAAACCCTGACGAGCAAATTAAAGCAGGCATCACTCCTGGAATGATCCGTGTCAGTATTGGGCTTGAAAATATTGAAGATATTAAAAACGATATCAAGTTGGGATTTGCTGCTGTATCTAAGGCGTAAATAATTAGATTAAGGTCGGTCTATTTTCTAAAAGATAGATCGGCCTTTTTCATTTCTGCAGTCAAAATTCTTATTGCATTAGGACCCATCCCGTGCAGCTCTTTGATGGCAGCTAATGAAACTTTGCGTAGATCGCTTAAGTGATACAAACCATCATCTATGAGTGCACGACGTGCTGGTGCTGCTAATCCGATTTCTCGCCAGTCACCATCTACTTCTGCATATTTATCTAAATCAACTTCACCTGCAGTTACTTCACAAACGTTTTTTGCTTTTTCGGCACGGCGTTCTGCTGCCTCTTTTTTCGCTTGCGAAGCCAACATCTTTGTTCGGGCTGCAGATTGTTTTGCCATGAGTTGAGTTTAACTTTTCACTTATAGATGTGTGCGGGAGGCGGGACTTGAACCCGCACGTCCGAAGACACAGGTTCCTAAGACCTGCGTGTCTGCCA
>WLCU01000072.1 GCA_009705165.1 Actinomycetota bacterium
ATTACAACGGTAATCATGTCTACAACATCGTTAGTCATTTAAGCACCCGCCCCTGCAAAAAGAGTTGATGCGACTGGATCAAATGGGCAACCACCATGAGTGATGTGCGCGATGTATTCGTCGCGGAAATATTTAATCGATGAAGTAATCGAACTTGTTGCACCATCACCAAGCGCACAGAATGAACGGCCCATGATGTTGTCACAAAGATCTAGCAACTTAGCAAGATCGGCTTCAGTTCCCTTGCCGGCTTCAAGATCGCGCAATAGTTGAACTAACCACCAAGTGCCTTCGCGACAAGGTGTGCACTTTCCGCAAGATTCATGCTTGTAGAACTCAGTCCAACGCAATACTGCGCGGACAACACAAGTAGTTTCATCAAAGATTTGAAGAGCTTTAGTGCCAAGCATTGAACCGGCAGCTGCAACGCCTTCGTAATCTAAAGGAACATCTAAATGTTCGGCGGTAAAAATTGGAGTTGATGATCCACCTGGTGTCCAGAATTTAAGAGTGTGACCGTTTCGAACTCCGCCAGCAAGATCAAGAATTTCTCGCAACGTGATTCCGAGAGGTGCTTCAAACTGCCCAGGATTATTTACGTGACCTGAAAGCGAATAAAGCGTTGCTCCCTTGCTCTTTTCAGTTCCCATACTTTGATACCACTCGGCGCCATTAGAAATAATGGCCGGTACTGCAGAAATAGATTCCACGTTATTTACAACGGTTGGTCGGGCGTAAAGGCCTGCAATCGCTGGAAATGGTGGGCGCAAACGTGGCTGGCCACGGAAACCTTCAAGTGAATCAAGCAGTGCAGTTTCTTCACCACAGATATATGCACCCGCGCCGATATGTAGAACGACATCAATTCCGTTGCCAAGATGGCCAGCTTTGTAAGCATCTTCGATTGCTTGATTTAGTCGGCGTGCAATGTGAGTAACTTCGCCGCGAATATAAATAAAGGCATGCTTTGCGCGAATTGCGTGACAAGCAATGATGCAACCTTCGATAAGAACATGTGGGTTAGCCATAAGTAGTGGCATGTCCTTGCATGTTCCTGGTTCTGATTCATCGGCGTTAACAACTAAATAATGATCTTTGTCATCGCCCTGAGGAATGAATCCCCATTTCATGCCAGTTGGGAAACCTGCACCACCGCGACCACGCAAACCAGAGTCTTTAACAAGTTGAATTACTGCATCAGGATCCATTGCAAGAGCTTTTTTAGAAGCTGTATATCCACCATGGCGCGTGTATGCAGCGATGGTGAATGAATCTTTTTCATCCCAGTGCGCAGAAAGGATTGGAGTTAACTTAGTCATTTACTTAGTTTCTCCTTTAGCGATTTTTAATCCGAGTAGAGATGGTTCGCCAGCTTGTACACCTTCGTTGGCTTTTCCATCATTAAGTCCGGCTAATACTGCAGATGCTTGTTTCCAGGTAACCAAAGTGTTTGGTCCACGTGTTGGAGGCTTTGGATTTCCTGCGCGCATCGAATCAACTAATTCTTTTGCAGATTCAACAGTCTGGTTGTCATAGAACTCCCAGTTAGCCATAACTACAGGTGCGTAATCACAGGCAGCATTACATTCAATGTGCTCTAGTGAAACTTTTCCATCTGCAGTTACGCCATCATTTTCAATTCCTAGGTGTTGCTTGAGGCCATCCATGATTGCGTCGCCGCCCATGATTGCGCACAAAGTATTGGTACAAACGCCTACGTGATACTCGCCAACTGGTGAAGGCTTGTACTGGGTATAAAAGGTAGATACCGCAGTTACTTCAGCGGCTGCGAGGTCAAGAAGCTTGGCAATAACTTCAATACCTTCATTAGTTACATAACCGGCGCGTGATTGCACAAAGTGCAACAACGGCATAATCGCAGAACGTGAACGTGGGTAACGCTTAATAATTGTGTCCATAATTGCTAGATCTTCGTTTGAGAATGCCATTAGCGGTCAACGCCTCCCATAACTGGATCGATTGAAGCAACTGCACCGATGATGTCGGCAATCATTCCGCCTTCGCTCATTGCAGATGTTGCTTGCAAGTTATTAAATGATGGTTCACGGAAATGCATGCGATAAGGGTGTGTTCCACCATCAGATACAACATGCGCCCCAAGTTCACCACGTGGTGATTCAACTGCTGCATAAACCTGTCCAGCAGGAACGCGGAAACCTTCGGTAACTAATTTAAAGTGGTGAATCAAAGACTCCATTGACGTTCCCATGATTTCGCGGATGTGATCAAGTGAGTTACCAAGTCCATCGCCGCCAAGGGCAAGTTGTGCAGGCCATGCAATCTTTTTATCAGCAACCATTACTGGAGCGCCTTCAAGTTTTTCTAACTTATCAAGTGCTTGTTCAACAATGCGAAGTGATTGTTCGAGTTCGCCCATGCGAATCAAGAAGCGACCATAAACATCGCAAGAGTCTGCAGTAATAACATCGAAATTATAATTTTCATAACCGCTATAAGGCTGAACCTTGCGAAGATCCCAAGGCAAACCTGTTGAACGCAGCACTGGACCTGTGACTCCAAGAGTTGTGCAACCTGCTAAATCTAAGTAACCAATTCCTTGAGTACGTTTCATCCAGATTGAGTTACCAACCAACAATGTTGTGTTGTCTTTAAAGTTCTTGCGCATCAATTTAACTGCGTCGCGAATCTTAGGAATCGCACCTGCTGGAAGATCTTGCTGAACTCCACCTGGGCGAACATAAGCCATGTTCATACGCAGGCCAGAGATCATTTCAAAAATATCTAAAACAGTTTCGCGTTCGCGGAAAGCAAAGAACATAGGGGAAATAGCACCTAATTCAAGGGCGCCAGTACCAAGAGCAACCATGTGCGATGAAATTCGGTTGAGTTCCATCATCATTACGCGAATAACATTTGCACGCTCTGGAACATCTTCGGTGATTCCCAGTAATTTTTCGACTGCTAAGCAATACGCAGTTTCATTAAATAATGGTCCTAGGTAATCCATTCGAGTAACAAAAGTTGTGCCCTGAGTCCAGCTGCGGTATTCCATATTCTTTTCGATACCTGTGTGTAGGTAACCAATTCCGCAACGTGCTTCAGTAACTGTTTCACCTTCAAGTTCTAGAACTAATCGAAGTACACCGTGAGTTGATGGGTGTTGTGGGCCCATGTTTACAACTACGCGCTCTTCTTTAGTTGAACCAATTTCTTGAACTAATGCATCCCAGTCTCCGCCAGTAACTGAATAAACCGTTCCTTCAGTGGTATCGCGTGATGGTGCGTATGGATCAAAAACGCTCACTTGTAACTTCTCCGTTCGTTAGGAGGAGGAGTTGTTGCACCTTTGTATTCAACTGGAATTCCACCGAGTGCGTAGTCCTTACGTTGTGGGTGACCCTGCCAATCATCTGGCATCAAAATTCTTGTTAGACCTGGGTGGCCATCGAAAATAATTCCAAACATGTCAAAAGTTTCGCGTTCGTGCCAGTTGTTGCCAGCCCAAACTTCAACTACAGATGGGATGTGCGCATCTGCATCGGGAACTGAAACTTCAAGACGCACACGTCGATTGTTTGTAATTGAAAGCAATGGATAAACAGCATGAAGTTCGCGGCCAGAATCTGTTGGATAGTGAATTCCAGATACACCCATGCACATTTCAAATTTAAGTGAGTCGCGCAAAATCATTGCAACTTCTACAAGTTTTTCGCGTTTTACATGAAGCGTAAGTTCGCCACGATCAACAACAACTCGTTCAATCGCTTCTGAAAATAATGGGTAGGCACGTTCAAGGTCGTCGGCAACTTCGTCGAAATAACTGCCATATGGGCGCTCAGAAGAGCCTGTTGATGCTGCGCTGCGGACTAAGCCGCCGTAGCCCGATGTGTCTCCGGTGCCACGAGCACCAAACATTCCTTGGTCGCTCATTTATGCCAGCAAACCCTTCATCTCGATAGTTGGCTTTGCATTCATGGCAGCAAGTTCTACTTCTTTAATAATCTCTGCACGATTTGAGCCAAGCTTTTCATCGTAAATCTTTGAGTGAAGTTTCAAGATTGCATCAAGCAACATTTCTGGGCGAGGTGGACATCCAGGTAAATAGATATCTACTGGAACAACATGGTCGACACCTTGAACAATTGCATAGTTGTTAAACATTCCACCAGAAGATGCACACGCACCCATTGCAATTACCCATTTTGGTGCAGCCATTTGATCGTAAATCTGTCGAAGAACTGGTGCCATCTTGTTTGATACACGTCCGGCAACAATCATTAAATCTGCCTGACGAGGGGATGCACGAAAAACTTCCATACCAAATCGGGAAATGTCATATTTAGCTGCAGAACCAACTGCCATCATTTCAATTGCACAACATGCCAAACCAAAAGTTGCAGGCCATAAAGAGTTCTTGCGCATGTAACCGGCAAGTTTTTCTACAGTTGTTAAAACGAAACCGCTTGGGATTTTCTCTTCAATACCCATTGATTAATCCCATTCCAATCCGCCACGGCGCCACACATATGCATATGCAACGAAAACCGTTCCGATAAAAATTGCCATTTCAACAAGACCAAATAAACCTAAGTAATCAAAAGTTACAGCCCATGGATAAAGGAAAACGATTTCAATATCAAAAATAATAAAAAGCATTGCAGTTAAAAAGTATTTAACTGGGAAACGTCCACCTTCAGCAGCTTGTGGTGAGGGTTCAATTCCACATTCATATGCATCGAGCTTTGCGCGGTTGTAACGCTTTGGACCAGCAAGAGCACCTGCGGCAACTGAAAATGCTGCGAAGCCGAAACCAATGGCCCCTAGTACCAAAATTGGCACGTATGGATTTGATGTGGATATCACGTGTGGAATCTTAGAACCGGTTCACCAAACTCGGTAACCGCTAGCCCTTATTCCCGCTGTGAACTGCAACAACCCCGCCGGTCAGGTTTTTCCAGCTGATTTTGCTCCAGCCAGCTTTCTCCATCGCCGCCGCTAACCCCTGCTGATCGGGCCAGGCTCGAATCGACTCAGCCAGGTAGATATAGGCATCTGGGTTGGATGAGGTCCTGCGGGCGATAACCGGCAGCGCCTTCATCAAATACTCCGTATATATAGTGCGAAATGGGCGCCACGTGGGGTGGCTGAACTCCACAACCACCATTCGCCCCCCGGGTTTGGTGACTCGCAGCGCTTCTGCGAGCGCTTTGGGGTAGTCCACGGTGTTTCGAAGGCCATAAGAGATGGTCACGACATCAAAGGTATCGGCCTCAAAGGGCAGATTGAGCGCATCGGCCTTTGAAAAATTCAGGTAGGGGCGGGTTTTTCGGCCTACAGCCAGCATTCCTTCTGAAAAATCGGTGGCAAATACCGTG